>CABRZL010000097.1 GCA_902475435.1 uncultured Eubacteriales bacterium
GCAGAGTGCGGCTATCGTTTACCTTTGCGTTTGTATACATATGCCGCACCTCCTAAAAATTTTACCCATGATAACATGATTTGAAAAGTTTGTCAACGCTTAAACGGAGGAAATATTGTTTTAATATGGCGAATGGAGTTGTTGCAGAATCTGTTTTTTCATGACAAAATTCACCAGATCCACGCCATGTCGAACCACAGTTTGTTTTGCTTCGACATGGTAGCCTCGCTGTTCAAAAAAAGGCTTAGCAGTAATAGAGGCGTGAGTTGTATAATAGGGTGCCGCTACTGCTTGCTCTAATGCATTGCAGATCATGGTGGCAATACCTTCGTGCTGATGGGCGTGGTGAACGTAAAGCCGATCTAGATAGCCGGTTTTGTCCATATCGCCGAAGCCGAGAATTACCCCGTCCTTTTCTGCCACCAGGGTCGTGTGTTGAAGAAAAGAGTCGTTCCAAGCGGCTTCGTCCACCCATCCCGGCGCCCAGGCGTCCAACTGAGCCGATGTGTAATCTGCGGCGTTTACGATGTGAACGGTCTCATAAAATAACCGGGCCAGTTTTGGGCAATCCAGTGGCTGATATGGTCTGATCATCAAAATCCCTCCTTTTGTAGTATACCACAAGCAGGGACATAATTCAAGCTCTTGCGATGTTTATTGCTGCATGGTATAATTTGAAAAAGTCTATATATAAGGATATATTGCATGAAATAGAAAAAAGCTATTTGTGATCAGAGCAATGAGAAACAGCAGAAAATAGCGTCGGCTTTGCTGCTGCGCTCCGCGAATTTGACGTTGAATGAGGGATTGATCCATGAAAAAACAATTTTTAGAAGCTGGAGAAATTGTTTCCACCCACGGTGTACAGGGAGAGGTTAAGATACTGCCGTGGTGCGATGGACCAGAATTTTTACAATTATTTGATGTTTTCTACATCGATGGAATTGCTCACACGGTTGAAAAGTCGAGAATTCACAAAAATATGCTGCTGTGTAAGCTCCAAGGAATTAATGATATGTCTGCGGCACAGGCCATGAAAAACAAAGTGGTTATGATAAAACGGACAGACGCGGATCTTCCGGAGGGACGCGTATTCATTGCGGATCTGATTGGGCTGCCTGTGTTTGCCGATGGACAAGAAATCGGCGTTTTAAAGGAAGTTTACACGGGACCGGCCAATGATGTCTATTTTGTCAAGGGGCAACGGGAGTATATGATCCCGGCGGTGTCAGAATTCTTAGAGGAAATCAATTCCGACGATGGATATATTAAAGTGCGGCTCCTGGAGGGGATGGCTACGGATGAGAGTTGATGTGCTGACCCTATTTCCGGATACAATGAACGCTATTTTCTCGGAAAGTATTTTGGGACGGGCCCAAAAAAAGGGGATCCTTCATTTAGAGGCCCATCAGATCCGAGATTATACGACCAACCGACAGAATCAAGTGGACGACTATCCCTATGGCGGAGGACAGGGGGCCATTATGCAGGCGGATCCCTTGTATCGTTGTTGGACGGCGGTGCAGGATGACATTGGCGGCCATGCGTATACCATTTATATGTCTCCCTGTGGAAAGACTTTCACAGAGGAAGATGCAAAGCGGCTGGCCAAGATGGAGAATCTGATTTTGGTCTGCGGCCACTATGAGGGCGTGGATCAGCGATTTATTGACGAATGTGTAGATGAAGAGATCTCGTTGGGAGACTTTGTACTCACCGGCGGTGAATTGGCGGCTATGGCGGTGACCGATGCGGTATGCAGGCTGGTACCGGGCGTTTTGTCTGACGCTGCCTGTTATGAGGATGAGAGTCACTGGAATGGATTGCTGGAATATCCTCAGTATTCCAGACCAGAGGTATGGCATGGATTGCACGTACCCCCTGTTTTACTGTCGGGTAATCATCAGTTGGTGGAACGCTGGCGGAAAAAGCAGTCGGTATTCCGAACACGGGCGCGACGGCCTGATCTGGCAGAGAAAATAGAATTACCGCACAAGACACGGGCGGAGAAGAAATTTTTACAGGAACTAGAATCGGAATGGGAGGAATATCAATATGAATACATCCATCAAGACGCTGAAGACCTGGATTGAAGAATCCAACAAAATTGTGTTTTTTGGCGGTGCGGGCGTCTCCACGGAGTCGGGCATTAAGGACTTTCGCAGTGTGGACGGACTGTATCATATGAAGTTTCAATATCCTCCAGAGACAATGCTGTCACACAGCTTTTATGAGAGCCATACGGAGGAGTTTTATGATTTCTACCGAAACCAGTTGATGCCGCCGCAGGAGATTCAGCCGAATTCAGCGCATCTTCGATTGGCAGAATTAGAAAAAGAAGGGAAACTTTTAGCTGTCGTTACCCAAAATGTAGATGGTCTTCATGAAAAAGCCGGGAGCAAGAAAATTTATAATCTCCATGGTTCTATTTATCGAAACCGCTGTGTTCGGTGTGGAAAACGATACGATGGCTTAGACGGAGCTGAGAAAATTAGAAATGCAGACGGAATTCCTCGATGTGACTGTGGAGGGATTATTAAACCGGATGTGGTACTTTACGAAGAGGGGTTGGATCAGGATACCATAGAAGGAGCGGTTCGGGCCATATCTCAGGCAGATATGCTTATCATAGGTGGTACGTCCTTGACGGTATATCCTGCCGCAGGCCTCATTCGGTATTACCGCGGGAACCGATTGGTTCTCATCAACCGGGATGAAACGCCCTATGATAGCCAGGCAGATCTGGTGATCCGGGATCCCATTGGACAGGTGTTTTCTCAAGTATAAGAAAATCCCCGGAATGCCATCATTCCGGGGATTTTTCTAAAATGTTAACTTTGGTTGACAAGGTTCCATCGGGAATTGGTAGCCATTTTTAACATGCTTTGATACCCTATTGCTGCAACACGAAAAAGGAGGCTTGTTTATGACCTTTTCAGAGAATCTCATGGCATTGAGAAAAAAGCATGGCCTGTCTCAGGAAGGGCTGGGCGCATTAGTTGGGGTGTCCCGTCAAACGGTATCGAAATGGGAATTAGGATCCACCACCCCGGAACTGGATAAATTGGTGGCGCTCAGTGAATATTTTGATGTTTCTTTAGATGAACTGGTGGGGAGAAAGACTCGTGTTTCGGAAGACAGAACAGAATTTCATGAAACCTCGAGCGGCTTCCGTCGTCAATACTATGAAGCGTGGCACTATGAATACCGTAGTAAACGGGAGTTTCATGGATTGCCATTGGTCCACATTAATGTATGTGATCGAGGACTCTGTAGGGCAAAGGGGATTATAGCCATTGGCAATATTGCTACAGGTGTAGTTGCGATTGGCGCGGTTGCCGCAGGCGTTGTTTCTATAGGCGCCGTGACGGTAGGCTTGCTGGCGCTGGGCGCAATGGCCGTTGGGATTCTGGCGTTGGGAGCGATTGGACTGGGGCTCTTTGCGTTTGGTGGTCTGGTGCTGGGATACCTGTCAATGGGAGGCTGCGCCATTGGAACCTATGCTGTAGGCGGAAGCGCTGTTGCCTCCCGCGTTGCTGTAGGGGAGGCAATTCGGGCGCCGATCGCAATTCAAACAGATACCGTTCAAGAATTAGTGTTTGGATTGGGCACGCAAGAGCAAATCCACGTGTTGATGGAGCAAATCCTTACGCAGTTTTCCAGTACGCCTCGCTGGATTGCGCGATTATTGTCGTTTGTTGCATTGCGGCTAATGGCACATGTTTAGTTTGACGTCCCCTGTATGGAACAGGGGACGTCGTTGAGTTGTTATGATACTGTTTGGAGGGATGTCTGAAGTGTTCGAAGCCATGAAGCAATATCTTCGTCCGATGTGAGCTGTAGATCTTCGTTGAATCGGATGTTTAATCCAGTGTGGACACTTGCGCCTTTCAGAGCTTTTTTGAAATCCTGAAACGTATGTCCCAGCCAGCCTCCGTTGGTAGCGAAAAGATAGACCTCCTTGCCGTTGAAGTCTGTATTGTGCAAAAAGGTTTTCATAGCTGGTGCAAAGGTATACCACCAGACTGGGGTTCCAAGGATTATTGTGTCATACCGTGAAAGATCCATATCCAATGGCTGAAGCTTTGGCATATAGCCGCTGTTTATTTCTCGCTGCCCCTGCTCTACCACAGCATTGTAGTTGCCGACATAAGGAGTTTGCGGCTTGATCTCTGCGGCATCGCATGTAAGCGCTTTTTGAATTTTAGCGGCAATTTTACGGGTGTTTCCACCATAAGAATAATAAAGAACAATTGCTTTCATACTGCATTTCCTTATTTTAGTTTGTTATATTCTTCCTCTGAGACAGGTTCGCACCATTCATTGTTTGTCTCTTCACCGGGGACTTCAATCGCCAGATGCTGGAACCAGCTGTCGGGCGCAGCTCCATGCCAGTGTTTGACCTCCGGCGGAATATTCACAATGTCGCCGGGATGGAGCTCTCTTGGTGATTCACCCCACGCCTGGTAATACCCGCGACCTGCTGTAACCAGTAAGATCTGACCGCCGCCTTTAGATGCATGATGGATGTGCCAGTTGTTTCGACAACCCGGTTCGAAGGTAACATTACCAATGGAAACCTGATCCAAAGAGAGCATATTCAGATAACTTTGCCCGACGAAATACTGTGCGAACGCATCGTTGGGAGCTCCGATGGGAAAGAGGCTGTTTTGTGGGAATGTGTTTGTGTCATCGTCTTCATTCCACACCTGCTTTGCCAGATTAAATACGGCCCATCCCTTTGGCCATCCCGCATAAAATGCAGTATGCGTAATGATTGCGGCGATTTCTTTTTTTGTTACACCGCTTTGCTTGGCGTTTTGGAGGTGAAACAGCAGGGAATTATCTGTGATACCAGAGGACATCAGTGCAACGACTGTGACTATGCATCTGGTCTTTTTGTCAATATCCTGGTTGTTCCAGTTTTCACCAAAAAGCACGTCGTCGTTGTAATGAGCAAAATCCGGAGCGAAAGTTCCCAATGAGTCACGCCCCGCTGTCTGTACAATTTTTTCTGACATTAATAATGACTCCTTTCTATAATACCAGCTTGCATTTCTTTATACATTATCTGATAGTCAAACTGTGCGACGTAATGAGACTGTCAAATCATTCTTTTGACAGTCTCATTATAATCCATGGTATTATTTATGTCGAATACTTTGTTCCTATGTTCTCTTCATGCTCATAAAGCATTTTATGTGCTCTATAAATTTGCCGGTGGCGGCAGAAAATGGCTGCTGTCGTTTCCAGGCCAGAACGGAAGTGGAGATTAGTTCAGGATATAACGGTACCATATGAACTTCTGATTGATCCAGAAATGGCATCGACCCCTCAATGGTAAGCGCATATCCAAGTCCAGCCCGGACAAGCAGGGAGGCGTTCGTGCTGAGGTTACTGGTTCCGGTGATATTTAAATGATCGTAATAAGCGCCAAACCAGTTGGCCACTTCGTCATATATTTTTTGCCGGTTGGGCATAATAACGGGAATTTCGGCCAAATCCTTAGCAGTGACATATGGACGCTTTGCCAAAGGAACACCTGCGGGCATGATAGCGGCCCATCGCTCTTTGACAGGCATACGGATATACTCATAGCGTTCCACATCCACTGGTTCCAGTAACAGGCCAAGGTCCGTTAATCCCTCATGCATGCGATGCTTAATTTGATCGGCAGCAGCAGTATATACATCAAATTGGACTCTGGGATATTCCTGTTGAAAGCTGGCCAGAAGTTCTGTCAGCAGTTTTACGGATGCCAGTTCTCCGCAGCCAACCGATATGGTTCCCTCGATTTGTTCCTCGTGGTTTGAAACTTCTGCCTCCGTTTTGTTCACGAGTTCTAATATCTCTTCCGCTCTTCGACGCAGCAAAATCCCTTCATTGGTCAAAGTCAGAGGTCTGGTATCCCGTACAAATAATTTTGTGTCAAGCTCGGATTCTAATAACGCCATTTGCCGGCTGAGTGTGGGCTGTGTAATATGCAGCGTTTTTGCTGCGTTGGTAATGTTTTGCTCCTGTGCTACCGTTAAAAAATAATACAGTAATCTGGTTTCAATCATAATCCTGCACCTCCATTCGCTGCTCCACTGTTTTAAATATATTGGAGCTGTGAAAAAAAGTCAATTACAGATTGAAAAAATCTCCCTGCAAGAAATGAAACAGCTAAATAGAGCATGGCAACGTGAGGCCAACTTGTATTATGACAAAATAAACTGAAACTTTCGGTGACGTCTTTCTCTGTTGTCCATGGGAGGTTTTGTAGAACATTGCACTTTTTCACCAGATCAGATATAGTATAGCGTTTTGCCTGACGGGTCAATCTGGCTCGATCCACTGGATGCGCGATAGAAATGAGTGCCTCGGCACGTCCCGGTATGGTTCGCTCTTTGAGATGGGCAATGCCATATTCCGTGATGATATAGTCTACAGCGTTAGGGGACGTGGTGAGTACAGCGCCAGGTGTTAGGTTGCATTTGATCTCACAATGTTTTTGACAGTTTGGGACGGCAAGGACAGAATGCCCTTGCCGTCGTCGGAGTAGTGTCTGTTATTGGATCAGCTTCCTGGTTTTCCATGCTCCGGTGAGGAAATATATGCCTCCGATAATAAATGGCACGTAGCCGGCAAAAGCATTACCTAACCAGAAGCCCATGATGCCCATTCCGAGGACAAAACCCATCAGCATGGCCAGTCCAACACGGCATATAACACCGTCCAGCAATCCAACAATCAGGTTCAGTTTTGCGTTTCCACTGCCGTTTATCAATGCAAAAAAGGGAGAGCGTAAAGCAAATCCGATATAGAGCAATACCGCAACAGGAATATAGCTCATAGCCAATTCCAAAACCTCCGGATCAGAATTAAACAGACCAAAGATGGCATTTGGAAAGCATATGGTGACAAACGATAAAACTGCAGCAAAGGTTAAGTCGATCAACATGGAAACGCCAATTATTTTAGGAATACGGTGATATTTTTCAGCGCCAATGGTTTGACCTACCATAGAACTGCCGGCAGTGGACAGCGCGTTTGTAACAACGGAAGTAATGGATCCCAATTTGTTCCCTATGCCTGTTACTGCG
>CABRZL010000098.1 GCA_902475435.1 uncultured Eubacteriales bacterium
AATAGCGCAGTCGTTCCGGCATCCCGGCTGTCCAATCATCCGGGAAGCCGTTGAGCCGTTCGCATTCGATGGGCGTTAGCGTACGCAGACGTTGGGTCTGTGGGTCTGCGACTACATGGGTGCTGCGTGATACAGAGCCTTCGCTGGTGAGCATCGTACGGGCAGGAAGGTCGGAACGATCGGGAAAGGCCATGGAGCCTTCCGAAAAGAAATAAGTAGAACCGTTCCTGCGGTGGCGGATCTCCAATACAGAGCAGAATAACTTAAATGCAAAACAGACCAAACCTATTTGTACAGGTTTGGTCTGTTTTGTCATAAAATCAGAACGGAGAAAGATTCTGAAAAGGTGAAATTTGTCGGTAAAGATGAAAATCAGAAAGGGTGAGATCTGCCGCAGAGACGTCCTGACGGATGGAGCTGCCAGTATAGCCCAGCACGGTACAGCCGGCGGCCTTTCCGGCACGGATGCCTGCGGGAGAGTCCTCGATGACCAGACAATCGCCGGGGGCAAGCCCCAGAAGCTGCGCCGCCCGCAGATAAGGTTCCGGATCGGGCTTGCGCCGGGTGACCATGTCACCACAGACCACCACATCGAACTGTGAGACCAGATGCAGGCGGTCGAGTGCGGTCAGGATGAGCTGTGACCGGGTGGAGGAGACTACGCCGGTGCGAATGTCCTGTGCGCGAAGCGCAGAGAGAAACTCCCGCAGACCGGGCTGCGTGTGCAGGTCGGTGCCGTTTTCGTAGTAGTTGCCGAGGCGTGCGCGTTCGGCCTGCAGCTGCTCCAGAGTGACCGGCGTTTCGGCCCGCTTCAGCAGTGCCTCAAGCAGAGAGGGATCGTTGATGCCCACCAGTGCGCTCCGATCCTCTTCGGTCAGCCGGACCCCGAAATGCGCAAGAGCAGAGGCAAGATAGTCGGCGTTCCGTTCCTCGGTATCGGCGATCACGCCGTCAAAGTCAAAGAGGACGCATCGGATCGGCATAAAAAGCTCCTTTTCACTCTGCGAGGATCTTGCGTGCACGCTCCTGAATGTCGGCGATCTGAGCAGCGGTCAGGTCGGCAAAGTCGCTGTTTTCCATAGAGCAGTTGGAGTCCTGCACATAGATCACCTTGGTGTCTTTCTGCGTGATGGAGTAGAACCAGCACTCGGCGGGAACATTGTATACCTTGCCCTGCTGCATGGGGGTCAGCTCGATATTCTTGAAGCTGCCGCCCTCGCGCTCGGCGGTGATGAGGATCGCCTTACCGGCGGCAAGGATGAACTGCTCATCGGTGGAGTGATGGACCTCCAGATGAGCGATGCCGGCAATGTCGTTGTCGGGCTTCCAGTTCTTGATGCAAACCAGCCATTTGGGGTTCTTATAAACGCAGAGGATGCCTTCTGCGTTGTTTTCATACTGATCGGGTCTCATGAAAATGCCTCCTGTTTTATTTTACAGTTCGGTGCGTCCCACGATGGGAGTCCCGTAGCCGAATGCGCCTTCCTTGGCGCACATTTTTGCAGCAAATGCTGCGCCGATCTGCATGGCTTCCTGCAGATGCGCGGCGTTTTCTTCTTCGGTGCCTTCCAGCAGAGCGCCGCTCTTGGAAGACTTCAGCAGCGAGCAGAGGAAAGCGGCAAAGTAGGAGTCGCCTGCGCCCATGGTATCAATGACGTCATCTGCGTGTACGGCGGAGGCGTAGTAGGTCTTGCCGTTGTACAGCACATAGGAGCCGTCCTCACCGATGGTGCCCAGCACGATGGAAACGCCGTGGTCGGCGGCCTTCTGCATTTCGCGGGCGCGGTCCTCGGCGCTCAGGTGTGCGCAGGACAGGATGGCCACGGTGACATAGGGGCAGACCTTTTCCAGATAGGCGTCGGTCCATCGGGTGGAAAAATCATAGGCGATGGGCACGCCGGCAGTGTGCAGGAAGGGAAGGTCCTCTTCGATATAGCTGTTGAGGTTGGTGTAGATCAGGTTGAAGCCTTTGATGTACTCCAGATCTTCCTGCGTGAAGTCGAAGCTGTGCTCTTTGGCGACGCCGCCCTTGTTGGAGCCAAGAAAGACGCGGTCGTTGCCCTTGAGCGTGACCATGGCAAAGCCGTTTTCGCCCTCAAAATGGCGGCAGTGGCTGATGTCGATGCCCAGCTCGTGCAGGATCTTCTGGTTGTAGGCGGCGACCTCATCGCTGCCAAACTTGCCCAGATAAGCGGAAGGCACACCGTTTGCTGCGGCATAGGCGCAGGTGTTGACGCACTGGCCGCCGGGGTACATCTTCCCACGGGAGAGGTATTTGTCGCACACATTATCGCCGATGGCGATGATCTTAACTGCGCTCATCGTATCAGATCCTTTCCGTCTATATCAGTATGCGACCTTCCACATATAGCGGCGGGTGGTCAGCGGATGCTGGCGGGTCTCAGCGAGGGCGTGATTGTAGATGGGATAGACATTGTTGAACAGAGAGTGGTTGAAGTAGTCCACGACAGCGGGATCGATGACCGACAGGCCCAACTCCTTGGCGTCCAGCACCTCGATGCGCTTTGCATAGGTGTGCAGGAACTTGAGGCAGCGCTCGTCCAGCTCACGGGTAGAACCCTCGGACACCTGAATGACGAAGGGGGTGTTGGCGTCGGTGACTTCGAAGGGGCCATGGAAGAACTCACCGGTGTGGATGGTGCCAGAGTGGATCCACTGCATCTCCATGAAGATGCAGATGCTCTCCATGTAAGCGGCACCGTAGCCTGCGCCGCTGCCCATGGTGTAGATGACGGAGTCGTTCTTGTACTCCTCGGCAAAGTCCAGAGCGCGCTGGGCCACATGAGCGCGGGCCTTGCGGATCACGGTGGTGATCATGCCGGCACCCTGCTGGAACTTATCGTAGTTGCTGTAGCCCTCGGTCTGATTCAGCAGCTCCACGGCGACCTGCAGGGCGCACATGGTCTTTTCACCGGCGTAGTCGATGTCACCGGCGAGGTGATCCGGGCTGGCGTCGAAGGAGTAATGGATGATGTAATCGCCGAACTCGATGATCTCAGACTCTTCCAGCCAAGTCAGGATGATAACAGCAGCGCCCATCTCCTTGCCCAGCTTTGCAGCGGCAATGGTCTCGGGAGTGTTGCCCTTGTGGCAGGCAAGGCAGATGATGGAGTTCTTGCCGAAATCGCGGGGCGTGCTGTGGACGAACTCGTTGCTGCTCACCCAGCCGGACTTCAGCGTCAGGCTCTCACGCTCCATAAAGGTCTTTGCAGGGTACAGAGCACCCAGAGAGCCGCCGCAGCCCACGAAATAGATGTTCTTGATGCCGCCCTTGTCCTTCTTGTTCTCCAGAATTTCAGCGACGATGGCCTTGATGTCAGTGTACTTGTAATGCATTGTATTACCCTCCTGCATTTCATATTAAACTGTCTCGATTTCTTCCGGTGGTTTCCGGAAGAACTTTCCTTGCCATGATGATAATACAAAGCAATACAAATGTCAATACCGAAAATAAGACAAAAAAATTGTGCATTTTTGACAAGGAACGAAACGAAATATGGCGGACTCCCTATATAAATAAGGGGGTGCTGGAAAACGGCCCTGCACAGACGCAAGGGAGAAAAAATTTGTTTTTCCTCTTTACGTACGGATAAAACTTATATATAATAAGTTTGTATTGTAACATATTTGCGGGGCACGCAAAAAAGTAAATTGAAAATAAACCGTATTTCGTGATAAAAATAAGAACGGGAGAATATGCCATGAGTTTGGATAATACAATTTCAACGCCGCTGTTTCAACAGCTCGCTGCAACACTGCGTGCGGCTATTGATGCGGGCGAGTATCCCCCGGGCAGCCGCCTGCCAACGGAAAATGAACTCTGCGAGCGCTATTCGGTCAGCCGCGTCACGGTGCGTAAAGCACTGGATGAGCTGTCTCAGGGAGAATTTCTGGTGCGCAAGCCCGGCAAGGGCACGTTTGTTGCGGAAAAGAAGATCCAGCGAAAGCTGGATGGCGTGCTGAGCTACACCAATATGTGTCATATGATGGGATACCAGCCCGGCGCAAAGACGATCAAGATCACACTGGAACAGCCCACGGAGGAAGAACGGGGACAGCTTGGGCTGAAAAAGGACGAACAGATGTTGGTTGTGGAGCGTCTGCGCCTTGCGGACGGCAGACCGATGCTGTTAGAGACCAGCAAATTTCCCGAGAGCTTTTTCTTTCTGTTCAATGCAGATCTGACCAATACCTCTCTGTATGAGACGATCCGAAAGGAAACGGGCATCGTATTCACCCGCTCAGATAAGGTCCTTGAGATCGTGTTTGCGAACCATCAGGAGGCAAAATATCTGGATGTGGTAAAGGGCTACCCGCTGCTGTCCATCAAGAGCGTGGTGCACGATACGAGCGGAGAAAACTGCTATCTGAGCCGTCAGCTCTGCATTGCGGATAAGTTTAAGCTCATGGTCTGAGCCGTCAAAGATGGATGCAACAAAAAAGCGTACCTGTGCATAAAAATAAAAAGAGAGTGTCCCTGAAGCAGAATTTCAGGGCCGCTCTCTTTTTGTATTATAGAAGTAAGAGACAAAACGGGAGCGAATGAGGGCAGAAGGATACAATAATTTGGCAGTGATTCACAAAACAAGGGCACGTTGATAGGATGTTTTGACGAAAATGCCGGAATGCTGTTGACAAGGAGATGCTTGCATTATATTATTGCATCATAATACAAAGCATAACATTTCGATGCCTAATACAAAGACAAATCGGGATGGATTGCTTGTAACAGAGAATGTGCGCATCTTTCTGATGAAAACTGACGGAAACGGGCCCGGGGCGGCAGGCAAAGAAAGCGTCATGAACTTGCTGGGTATGCGGTCGCTGGGAAAAATCAAAGAAAAAGGAGAAAAAATCATGTTCTGGATTGAGCTTGTCATCATGCTCCTTCTCATCTTCTGGGGCGTTCGCAAGGGAGGAGTTTTCCTTACGCTTGCCGGTGCGGTCGGCGCGTTTGTCTTTACATTTATCTTTAAGTCACCCATGTCGGATCCCCCGCTCACGGTTTTGCGAATTATTCTGGCCGTGGTTATTGCGGGTGGCGCGATGCAGGCTGCGGGTGGTATTGAGTACCTGGTGGCTCTTGCGGAGAAGATCTTGAGAAAACATCCTAGATCAATCACCATTCTGGCGCCCATGATCAGCTGGCTGTTTGTTTTCTGCTGCGGAACCGGCCACATTCTGTGGAGCCTGCTGCCCATCATCAACGAAATTGCCATCGAGAACGGCGTCCGTCCCGAGCGGCCGATTGCCGCTTCTGTGGTTTCCAGCCAAAATGCGGTCTGCGGCACTCCGCTTGCCGCCGCTACCGCCGCGCTGGTAGGATTTTTGGAGGAGTCGGGCAGCGTAGATATGATTACCGTCCTGATGGTTGTCATTCCTGCTACCCTTCTTGGCTCTCTGGCTTCCGGCCTTATTATGATGAAGCGAGGCAAGGAACTTGCAGATGACCCCGAGTTCCAGCGGCGTGTTGCCGATGGCACCCTTGTACTGCGTGGGCACAAGGAAGAAAAAGTGGTCGACACCTCTTCTTTCAGCAAGCAGTCCAAGATTTCTGTCATCGCCTTCTTGGTTGCGATGGTAGCCGTCGTTCTTCTGGGTGTGGTCAAATCCCTGCGTCCTGTTTTGGCTGACGGCAGCACTGTGGGCATGACCGACATCATCCAAATCTTCATGCTCTGCGCCGCTGCGGTAATTTGTCTTGTGATGGACAAAAAGGCCGATGCTATTCTTGAGATGCCCGTTTTTAAGTCCGGTGTGTTTGCGGCCGTCATCTGTCTTGGCCTGTGCTGGATGGTCAATATCTTCATCGGCGCGCAGTCCACCTTCCTGACCGAGACGGTCTCGCAGTTCACCAATAAGTACCCTTGGGTATTCATTATTGCCTGCTATTTGGTGGGTAATATCACTACTTCGCAGGGTTCCACCACCGCAATCGTGATTCCGCTGGGCTTGGCACTCGGCATCAGCACTCCCGTGTTGCTGGCTGGCTGGGTCACCATCGGATCACACTTCCTGATTCCCGCTGCCTCCGAGAGTCTGGCCGCCATCGCTTTTGATACGGCGGGAACGACCAAAATCGGCAAATTCGTATTCAACACCAGCTATCTGTTACCCTCTCTGGTTATGGCCGTCGTGGATGCCGCAGTAGCGTTCCTGTTGGCAAGTGTAATCCTGTAATTTTTATGCCGCGTCGGGATTTGGGCGGTGGGCTGCCCTTGTGCAGATCCACCGCCCAATCCATACGCAGTGATTTTAGGGAGAAAGTATCCATGAAATTTACCCTGATGAGCTATCACTATCTCCGATATCCTATACGAAAGTATCTTGACAAGATGGAACGGGTCGGCTTGGATGGAATCGATATCTATTGCACCGGCCCCCAGCTTAACCCATTTGATTATTCTTTGGGTGCGCTGATTCAGTTGAACCGCGACATTCGGGATCGGCACCTGACCCCCTATGTTCTGACAGCCGAAAATTGCGTCTATCCGGTTAATCTGGCCACATCGGATCTCCTGACATGGGAATCGACTCAGCGATACTATCAGCGCCTGATTGACACGGCTCAGTTTTTGGAATGTCCTCATATCCAGATTTGCCCGGGAACGGGATATTATGATGCTGACAAGGATGAGGCATGGAAACGTCAGGTTGAGGCGGTGCAGCTTCTGGCGGAGTACGCCAAAAAGAAAGGCGTCACCATCTTTATGGAGACCTGTAAGATAACCACCACCAATCTGGTGGTTACCAGCAAGGAGCTTAAACAGTTTATCGATGATGTGGGCGCGGACAATCTGCTGGGTCTTTCCGACACCGACCAGATGTCTCAGGCCGGGGAGCACATCAACGATTACTTTGACAATCTGGGCGATAAGTATGGCTTTGTCCATTTCAGTGACCTGAACCATACGATCCCCGGAACCGGCGGGCTGCCCATGAAGGAGTATTACGACACCCTTGTCCGCAGGGGCTATCAGGGCTGGTGTTCCTGCGAGATGTGTAGCCGAGACTATTATCTGGATCCGGACAAGGCT
>CABRZL010000099.1 GCA_902475435.1 uncultured Eubacteriales bacterium
TCGGTGGCCGTCTTGGGCTTCAGCTGGCGGTCTGCGTACTCGGTGAACCACTTTTCTATCAGGTCATCCAGCTTCATGGACGCTTCCAGAGAAATGCCGCTGTGCACTTCCTGTTCAAAGGCATCCGCTTGACGCTGCAGTTCCTTTTCCAGCTTCTTCCCGGTCAAGCCAAGCGGGGGAGTGAAGGTGCGGTTTACCAGCACCTGACGGCCCTGCCGATCATAGCCGTTGGAGACCCGGATGCAGTAGGAGCAGGTGCCGTCCTTTTTTGTGCGCTTTATGATTTTCGCCATCTGTCACCCCTCCTTTGTGGGCATGGTCTTTTGTGCATTTTGTCCCCGGCGGTGCGTTCATCTGGCCGCGATCAGGCCCGCATCAAGGGCATTCTGCGCAATGTACCTTACTATTCATTTACGCTTTCCACAGAGTGCGATGATTCTTGTCCATTCAGTGAATGCTCCACTATTTCAAAATCATCTTCCGATAGATTTTTATCCGCATAGTCAGCTACCATTTTGGCCAACATAGCAGCTTTTTCCTCTGAAATGCTGCAGTTTTGTGCATCACGTTTATATTTCTGCAGCTGAGTCAGTTCATCTACACGCTCTAATGCAACGCGCTGTCCCTCCGGGCTAAGTTGGAGCATTAAAAGTTCCATGTTTTGCAAGTTTTCATTTTGCTCGTCAGGCTTATCCATTCCCTTGCCTGCTTCAATACCCGCATTTCCATTTTCAGCAACCGCCAACAAAAAGGCCAACTCGGCCCACTCCATATTTAAAGCGTCAGCAAAACGCATAATCGTTCCCAGCTTCGGGTTTTCCTCGCCTCTCTCGTATCTGCCAACTAGAGAACCTGAAATCCCCATTCTGCTACCAAGTTCAGCCATCGACAACTTTTGTTTTTTTCGTTCTTGCCTTATCGCTTCTCCAATTACTTTGCTGTACGACACAAAACCACCTCCAGCTGCATTATATCATTAATGATTCCAAATCGCAATGAAAAAGTTCAAAAAAGGTCTTGACTGAACCTCTCGCAGACCGTATAATTTATTTAGAACGAAAAAGTTCCAAACTTATCACGGAGGTTCAATTATGATTCTTGATCGCGTTTCTGTCATTGCCGCTATGGCAAAGAAAAATATCACCATCGCAGAGTTGAGCAGTCTCAGCACTGTTTCTATCTCCACCATTGGAGCCGCTCGCTGTGGCCGCGGTATTACCAAAAACAGTGCCAAACGGATTGCATCTGCGTTGGATATCCCCTTAGAAGAATTGACCGTAAAAGCCAGTGAGTAAATCTCATTGATTTAGTGAGCCAATTTCATCATTATTTTTTGATGTGCGAAATCAGCACAAAAATCCATTTTTGAGGTGGGCATCCCTCTGTAAAGCCTTGTAAAAAGACGTAAAGGAATTGCAAAATGGGATACTGCGTATCACGCAATATCACTAGATGGATTTTGGCGCAAAGGACCCGCTTCCAACAAAGCTGCATAGCATCAACTTCCAATCGAATTTTGGCGGTATTGCATTATTTTTCGATTTGTGCTTTACTGCTGACACGGCATCAAAAATCAACTTTCAAACAACACCGAGGAGGTGCAATCGAATGGGAAATTTAATCCGATACCCGGTCATGAAAACCGTGAAGGACGCCGCCGCAATCTACGGTCTACCGCCGACCTATATTCGGACCCTCTGCCGAACAGGCAAGATCAGGTATGTTGTGGCCGGTCACCGCTGGCTCGTGAATATGAACAGCTTGGCCCAGTATTTTGAGCGAGGCGACCCCATCCCGGCGGAACAGGGTGAAGCTGTGGGTGGCATCCGCCGGGTGGCGAGGTAAGCGAATGGCTGTAAAACGAATGTTCTCAAGTTCAGTGACTGAAACAGACAGCTTTCTGGAATTGCCACTGAAATCGCAGGCCCTGTACTTTCACCTTGGTATGCAGGGTGATGATGATGGGTTTGTAGCAAACCCCCGCGCCATTATCCGTTCTATTGGCTGCACCGCTCGTGATTTGAAGCCCTTGGAAACCGCCGGATATGTCATTTCTTTCCCTTCAAAAGTGCTCGTTATCACCGATTGGAAAGCCAACAACAATTTACGCAATGACAGATACAAACCAACTGCGTTTCAAAATGAACTCGCGCAGTTAACAGAAAGTGCGAACAAACGTTATATTTTAGCAAGCCTTGGTATACCAACTGGCAACCAAATGGATACCATTGGTATACCATCTGACAACCAAGTGACAACCCAGCATAGCATAGCAGAGCATAGCTCAGGAAGAAGTTGTAAGAAAGCCGCCACAACAGCAGCCCGGACAGATTCAGGCCTTGCTCAGATCGTACAGCATTTTCAGGCCGAGATAGGCGAGTTTCCCCGCTCTGCGCTGGACAAGCTACAACGCTACCGGGAAGCGTTTTCAACTGAGCTGATTTGCAAGGCCATTGATGAAGCCGCAGAAAACGGCGTGAGAAAGTGGCGCTATGTTGACGGCATTCTGAAAGGCTGGCAGGCTGATGGGGTTCGCACATTGGGCGATGTAGAAGCCCGCCGGGAGGCCCGGCGGAAGCCCGAACCGCCGCAGGAAAAGAAAATGGAGGTACTAACATGAACACACAGAAAGTGTTGCTTGGTGCGCTGCTGGCACAGCCAGACCTTGCACCGTATTCCTTGCCGGATCTGGATGTGGAGCACTTTGCACCAGATGTGCAACCTGTCTTTGCTGCCGTATCAGGATTTTGGAATTCAACTGGCACGTTGGATGCTGTGCAGATCTGCGAACGGTATCCAGACCTAAAAACTGCAGTCATGGGGTGTTTCGACGAATGGTCGGCCGAATGCGTCCGTGCAACCCGCCCCAATGTGGAGAAGTGGACACAACTCGTCTTGGAACAGGCCGCCTTGACAAAATTCCAGAGTTTGGCTTTTCAGGCAGGCAGCAGCCTGACCACCTTTGCAGACCTGCCTGACTTGTACAGCAAAATGGGCGAAGCCTTGACCCTTGACCGGGAGGAGCAGGATTTTAAGCCTATCGGGGAACTGGTAGACAACTATGTCCGCAAGTTGAATGAAAAGCCGAAGTACATCCCCAGCGGTATCCCGGTGTTGGACAAGCACCTGCATCTTGCCCCGGGTAACCTGTTCATCATCGGCGGCAGACCATCAGCCGGTAAAACCGCCCTGTCCCTGCAGATGGCTTGCGAGCAGGCCCGGCGGGGCTTACGCGTGTGTTATTTCAGCCTTGAAACCGACCCGGATACCCTGACCGCCCGCATCATTTCAAACCGTCTGGCGGTTCCGCTGGCAGATGTAAAGAGCAAGACCGTTCCACAGTCTGACCTTGATAGTCTTGCAGATCTGCACAAGCTGCCGCTGTTCATCCGCTCTGCATCCGGCAAGGGCACGGGATGGATCAAGGCCCAGGCCCAGCGAATGAACGCACAGGTTATTTTCATCGATTATTTGCAGCTGCTAACCGCCAGCAAGGCAAAAGACCGATACCAGCAAATCACCAGCATTTCCATCGCCCTACACGAACTGGCACAGACCACAGGAATCCTTGTGGTAGCTCTGGCCCAGCTGAACCGCAACGCTGCACACGCATCCCCCAGCACCGCCGATCTGAAGGAATCCGGCCAGCTGGAACAGGATGCAGACGCTATTTTGCTCCTGTCTGCTGACAAGGAAGAGTATCAAGCCATTCTGGCCAAGAATAAGGAAGGAAAAATTGGCGAAATTCCCTTGACCTTCGACAAGACCCGCCAGCGCTTTCTCGCCGTCACGAGTGAACTGGAAGGGAGGTGAACACACATGAAGCACAGTCAGAACAAACCGCGCCGCCGGGAACCGTACCACTATGACGCAAGCGGTGCACAGTATATCGCCTGTATCGAAACCGCCTTGCAGCACGGCCAGAGCATCCCGGTGCACGTTTTGCAGCTGGTCTACCATATGCTGCTGCCGTATATGCACAACTAAACCGCTTACCACACTCAACAACAGGAGGCGCCAATGAACACCAACATCCATGTCAACGTGAACGAGATCCCGCCAGAGGTAGCAGAGCGAATCGGTTGCGTGTTCCTCGGATTCCACAAGCGGTTCCAGCAAAGCCCGGAACTCATGGCCGAGTTAGAGGCATACCGAGCCGCACGCCATCCGAATCATAAAGGCAACGAGAGCGGCCAGCAAACGAAGGGCAGACCATAGGGCAAAACAAAAGGCCGCCATGCAAGCAGCGAACTCGCAAGGCAGCCAGGCGGGAGCGATTGACAGACCACATCCCGCAGCCATTCTATCACACCCGGCAGCCCATCTCAAGCCCGGCGGCCCACTAATGCAAGGAGGACAGCTACATGAAAATCATCATCGCCATCAACGGCCACGGCCTCCGCTGGCACGTCTGCAACGCAATCGCCAAAGGTATCGTTGCTGAACTCTCTGCCAAAGATGGGAAGTATTACAGCCTCGAAGGTGCACGAGTAATGGTTGAAGGGGTTCCGACCCGGCGGCTATTCGTCCTCTTTGCAAAGTTTGTGCTCCTCCGCCCCATCCGGCGCACACCCTAAGCCCCCTCAAGGTACTGGGAACGGGTACCCTAGTCCTTAGCGGACTCGTCGACCCCTGTTGTGAGCTAGTCTTATAGGGAAAATTTGACCGTTTCGTTACGCATCCTGCACCCGGATCTGCATCCTCTTTGCACACGCTGATGAAACAAACAAAGGATATTTCAGGAGGTAAGACTATGGACAATGATATTCACATTCATCTTGACGAAATCCCCCCGGAAGTCGCTGACACTCTAGCTCGCGGCTGTCTACGGCTCTATTATCAGATCATCGCCATACCAAACGGACGAGAACTGCTGGATGATGCATGGGAAAAATATCAGCAGCGGAAGAACGCTGAAGCCGCATCCTCATCCGCTGACAGCAGTTCCGAATAACCTACACCCCGCCGGGCGAGGCGTAACACACTAGACTTTGTTCCAAAGTCCGTGTGCCCTTGCAGGGGTCCTAGCATTTGCAAGCAGTGCTTTTGTACGCACAAAGCCTTGCAAGCAATGTCTTTGTCTATACAAAGCCCTCTTGCTTTGCAAGAACTTGTTGGGCAACATCCCAAACCCTTTGACCGTGCAGCACCCGCCGGGCGCTGCACTTCAGCCACGCGATTCTGTTGACCTCAACAAAATCGCTGCATGACAAAGCCCCCAGACCGCGACAGCGCGTGTCTGAGGGCTTTTCTTCTTTCTGTGGGTGTTTTCCTTGCCGTTGGTTCTATTCTCGCTCAGGCAGTCCCGGCGGGCGGTTCCTGCATGGTGCAAAAACAAAAGGCCACTGCATCTCTGCAACGACCTATTGCCAGGCGGGGTGACGCTTCCCGCATCTCCAAACAAAGGGTGACGGCTGCCTGTTCCGTCCTCTGGCGGATTAAGTATCTGCTTCTTCCGGTTCACTTGGAAGATTCAACAACGCCTTCCAGTTTACCGGGAAGCCCATTCGGGACGGCTCCGCCGCCGGGTACTTCTTGAACAGCTTTTCCATTGCGCGGATGAGGTTAAATTTTTCGGCATCCGGCAGCAGCTCAAAGATCGCATAGAAGTACGCAAACGGAGAGCTGTTATCCACATGTGCACGGCGCATAACCAACGGCAGCTTGACCGCCGGGCTGAGTCTGGTGCGGTTATAGAAACGGCCACCATGAGCGGCGATATTCCGAGCCACAACAGCACACTGCAGATAGTTTTCAATATAAATCGACTTGCGGCCGTAATACTCTTGTGCAATGCCCTCGCGGTCTGCTTCCAGCATGTTCTTATAAAACAGCGAGAGTGTGCCGAATGTCATTTCCTCAACAGCTACCCAAAGCGGATACACGCCCCGCTTATCTCTTTTGTGATGGACAATGAACGGCTCATCTGAGCGAGAAATTTCACGGTTCAGAGTGCTCAGAAATACGGCGTGATACTGTTCGCTTTCAAAGTTCTGGTTATTCAGGTAGCCAATGGGGCCATGCTGCCGAGCATGATAGTAGGCGATGTACGCTCTGGCCACAGTTTCAACGACTGCACCATACTTGAAAATGATGCTCCTGAACTCTTGGTCAAAGTCGTAAAGAGCCACCATATCCTGAAGCGTGACCTCTGGAAAGAATCGGTCATTCTCTCGCAGCGTCAGCGAGTACGCACTGAACCGATAATAGTTCATCCGCTTCAAGACATCGCGGGCATAGACATCATCTGTGATGATAAGCCCTCTTTCACGAAGCAGCGCGATTTGTTCATCATAGCTCTTGAACGGTTTTGTTTGGTCTGTTGTTGGCATGGTTTCACTTCCAATGTCTTATAAACAAAAAAATACCCGACCTAATGCGCATCGTTGAGAGGCCGGTCGGGTTTCATTGATGGCATTATACCCGATGGGCGGGCCTTTGTCAAGCCCCAAAATAAAGTGCAGAACGATTCAACGACAAAAAATCGTCATTTCCCGGTAGCTTCATCAGGTTCACTGAGAATCTTTTTGAAAAGTTCCTCTGTTGAGCCAGTAAAATGCTCACCGCCACCGTTGTCCAGTTCCTTGATGGCTGCTATTGTTTCAGCGTTCGGAATCTCATCGGCCACATACTCCAGCAGATCACCCGGCTGGCAGTCGAGCAAGCGGCAAACCGTGTTCAGCGCAGCCCATGAAATCAATTCACCCTTTCGCAGTTGCTGAACATAGGACTGCCCCAGCAGCTTTTCTGCTCGGATTCTGGTTGATGGATACCCAGCCGCTTTCAGCAATGCCAAAACATCAGCCTTATACTGTATCGCCATGTGCTTTCACTCCTTTCTATCCCTTTCTATTATATCCAGAAGCTGCACTAGAATCAAGTTCAAATATACACAGTAACAGCACTTGATATTCGTGCATTTCGTCAATAGAATGCACGAGATATTAGTGCTATAATATAGACACAGCAAGGGAAGCACGACCGGAAGGCAAGGGGCGAAGGATGTACCGGGAGCGCAAGA
>CABRZL010000100.1 GCA_902475435.1 uncultured Eubacteriales bacterium
TCTGTGGTTTGTTGAGGTCGTTTTAATCTGTGCTGCCTTACCGATTTTGGTTATTTCTCTGATAAATGCAATAGGAGAAATGCATGCGATTACCTCACAAGACTCTGCTTCTGTCATGATCCGAGCTATTGTAGACGATCTAATTACCGGAATTACTGATGCTATCCTGTCTTGCATGTCCGCATTCGGTGCAGTGACTTTGACTTTTGCCATTATGGAACGGAAAAAGGTTCAATTCGAGCTGAAAATGACAGAAAAATGGTCTTTAGAAAGTCTATCGGGAGGAAGTAAAACTCCAGCTTCCCGATCCCGATGGACGCCAAAATTTTTGGAACCTGTACCAGATAAAAAAGCGATCATAAGTCGGGGTGACAGCATTGTAGGCATTATATTTATCGTTATTTTTAGTGTATTGCTGATTTTCGCTCCTCATTTCTTTGCTGCGTTCTTTACAGAAGACGAAACCTTAATGACCGTACCCGTTTTCAATTTGGAACAATGGGGTATCGTTCTTCCCATCTTTATATTCAGTCTGCTGATTGGTCTCGCAGACGAGATATTACGCTTGGTTGTCGGAGTCTACTGTAGACTGGTAATGATCAGTAATGTAGTGTGCGGAGTACTTCAAATTGTATTGAGCATCGTTGTGCTAAAGGTTTTACCCATTTGGAATCCGAATTTTGCACTTGAGATTGAACAGGCGTTGGGCGATCATGCAGATTCAGGAGCAAGATTTCTCACTTACTGGAACGCTGATATGATATCCAATGGACTTCTAATCTTTATTGTCGCAATTACCGTATTCGAGATAGGTGTGACAATCTACAAAACGCTCCGTTACGGTACTTCCATAAAAAACGGATAACGATTCAGTTTTTATCTATAAAAAGCGGTCACAACAGACCATCCCAAAATCCCTCCAAACTCACACGGGTTTGAAGGGATTTTTGTGATGATTTTATTTTAAGCGTGACAAATGACATCCACCAAAAGTGCTTTTTATTTGTCGTGCTGCCTTGAATGATTCCTTTTTTCCTCTAACTGCAGCTGACCTTTCTTCAATCGAAATACCACATCAGCCTGCCTCGCAAGTTCGTTCGAGTGTGTCACGATAACAACACATTTGTTCATCTGATGGGCACACTCCTTTAGGATGGCGGTTATATCTGCTGCAGTATCCTCATCAAGATTTCCCGTTGGCTCGTCGGCAAGAATAACCTTTGCATCAGAAGCCAACGCACGGGCAATCGCTACACGCTGCTGTTGACCGCCTGATAATTTCAGCACATTCCGTTTGCTTTCTTCATCCGTAAGTCCGACACGCTCCAAAATGGGCAATGGCGGCAGCTTTGATGTCAAAGCCACATTTTCCTTTGGCGTTAAATAATCAATCAGATTATAGCTCTGGAAAATAAATGCTATGTTGTTCTTGCGGTGAGCCGAAAGCCCCATTTTCTCAATGTCCTGACCGTCATACAAAATCTGTCCGTTTGAGGGACTGTCCAGGCCGCCCATCAGGGACAACAGCGTCGTTTTGCCACAACCCGACGGCCCGAGAATAGCGTACATTTTTCCCTCTTCAATAGAAAGGCTCACGCCTTTGAGTACCTTTCTTTTATTGTCATAGGCGTACTCAATATTATTGAGTTCCATAATATTCATGCTGATTACCTCGTTTCTTCTTTGATGGATTTTACAGTTATATCAGGTCAAACTTACTCCATTTGCGAGAGTATTTGCTTTGGCTTAAAGCGCAGGACGGGTATGCAGGATACCATTACCGCTATAATCAGCAGGATACCTCCTGCGACTGCCACCAGAGCGAAATGCTGCGGTGTGACAACCACATTTTCGGCTGCCTTTCCAAAGAGAGTACCAATCGCTCCCGCCACCTGCCTACTGGATAAGTAAGCCAGAGGAAATGCGACAACCGCTATCAATATAGTCTCAAGTATATACTGTAAGATAACAGAGGGCTTTGTGATACCGACGGCAAGCAGGATACCCATTTCCCGTTTTCTGCTCCGTATAGATATCGACAAAATCAGGATAATCAGCACCATACTCACAGCGGTAATGACAATGATAAGGGTAGTAATCAGGGTGCCGGTGTCAGATAGGGCGCTGGAGATATTCTGATACACCTCGTCGTTGGCTGTGATGGTATAGTTATTCCAGTTGACGGAGGAAATCATTTGCACTTTTTCAATAATATTGTTCAGTTGTGCGGCGTCAGTCACATAGAAGAACGCATCCTCGATCCCTCCACCATCGGAATACTCCACCGCCATGGCAGCAGTGGCGTCATTGCTGCAAAAGGCATACTCGGTAAAATCCCACAGGGAGGAATCATCGTACATATTGGCCTCGTCCTCTTTGTCCGCCACGATGTCGAAAACTCCTACCAGCTCCATTTCCACCTTGGGATTATCATAGCTGGGGTCCCAGATCTTCCCGATAACGGTATCGCCAATTTTCAGACCGTTTTTCTCCACACATTCCCGGCTTAAAAGGATGCCATTGGTCATATCCTCGGTGATATGGGAGCCCTCTACCAATGCAAGCTGCCCTGATACGAACAAGCTGTTGTATTGGGAATTGAAAGAACCATACGCATAGAAGCTGAAGCTCTCCAGGCTCAGGCTCTCACCAGTCGCACTGCTCAACTGGGGCAAACAGCCGACGGAGGCATCATATCCGGCAATGCCTTCCACCGACGCAATCTCTTGAATCATCTCTTCGGAGATAAACTCCTGTGTGCTGTAAGAGCCGCCATTTTCACTTGCCCAACCTCCTGTAGACAGGTTTCTCTCTACGGTGAAGCTGGCCCCAGTGGTTCCCCGGACTTCCTCGGCCTGTTCCTCCTGAGCGTCGGCAATCGCCAACCCGGACAGCACCAGGGTGGTAATGGCAAGAAGCAGACAGAACACCAGCAGCGTCTTTTTCCATTTCCGTGCGCCATATAAAATCGCTCGTATTCCTAAATTCATTGTGCGCCTCCTAACTCATTTGCGATAAAATATTCTTTGGTTTCATTCTCATGACTGGGTATGCGGCAAGTGCAGTGGATGCCAGACAAAGCGCCATGCCAAAAGTCCAGACCATAGCGTATTCCTCGGCGGAAACGGCCACCTCAATCTCGGCAAGGCCCAAATCCTCGGTGGGTTCTTGGGCAGCTTCGCTTTCCCCGGTCAAGTCCACCGTTTCATAGGTTTCGCTTGTCACCTGGGAGAGCAGGCTGCTCCCGATCTGATGGGAAATGGCTGTGCTGGTTCCAAAGGAAATCACCAGGGCGATGGCCGCCACAAGAATCGCTTCCAGCAGGTATTGCAGCAGCACCGAGCCTTTGGAAATACCCATGGCCAGATAGACGCCGGTTTCATGGATTCGCCCACGGAGCCGGAGCGTCAGGAACAGGGCCAGCACCAGGAAACAGATCACCGATACCACAGCGATGGCGATAAAGACGATATTCTGCAAGCCTTCAAGCGACTCTTTTGCGTTCTGATAGTCGTTGTCGTAGCGGGTCAAGGTGCAGCTCTCCCAATCCACGCCATCCAGTTCCTGCACATCGGTCATAATACGCTCCAGCTCGTCCGGGTCGTTCACATAGAAATCCCCGTATTGGACATTGGTGGTTCCCTCCGTGCCGTAGAGAAGGAAAGAGGCGGTGGAGAGGTCGGTGAAAACGATATTGTCGTAAAGATCATAGGACGGGGCCATGCCGATGGAATCTTGTTCCTCGATGTTAGTGAAGATCCCAGCCACCGTCACGGGAATGGTCTGGCTTTTGTCCTCCACATTCCCCAGCAGCATGGTGTCGCCCACAGACAGGCCATTGCGCTGGGCGAATTTCTCATGGATCAGCACCTGGCTACCGGTTTCGGTGGTGATGGGGTTGCCCTCCACCATCTCAAAGCCGCCATCGGTGAAATAGCTGTCCTCCTGGGAATTGGAGTTGGCCACCACCCGTCCGGCGTTCTCATAGCCCTCCGGCACCTGAGCAGCGCCCTCGGTGTTGATCGTAAGACCGTTCCCGTCTGCGTCAAAATAAGTAGCGTAGGTATAGGAGCGCAGGGTGTACCTGCCGCTCAAACCATCCACATCAAGAATCTGGCTCACCGTATCCTCCGGGATACCGTTTTCCAGCGTCTTGGCGTTGATGGTGAAATAGCCCAGCAGGGCTTTTTTGATATTGGCGTTGGCCGTTTCCGTAGCCGATTGGATGGAAAGGCAGGTCAACATCAGCGTGGCCATTACAAGCAAAAAGGCAAGAAGCGTTGCTGTTTTTCCTTTCTTCCGAACTAAGTACAGACACGCCCGTTTCACTAAATTCATGTTTCAGTCACCTCGTTTTTTTCTGTGATGAATACTTGTTTGCGTATAGGCCACTTTTGCACCTCCTATTTTACGCCAGTGTGAATGAGTATTTCCCTGTTAGAGCTTCGCTCTCCCGGGAACATCATAAAAATACGTAAGGAAAATGGAGTTGAGGGGGAGCCACGGAGTATTTCAGGTGGAGCTGTACATACAGAGTAAAAAAGCCGAGAAGCTTTCACGAAGAAACCCCTCTCGGCTGTGTAAAACAGAATTATTCGATTAGCTATCCCTATAAATTAAGGCTTTGTATACTTGATACAGTTCGTTCAAACGGCTATAATGTACACAACTCCAATATAATACTTTAGGAGGTCTGAAATGTTTGAATATATGACCGCACAGGAAACTGCTGAAAAATGGGAAGTGTCACTCAGATGGGTACAACGCCTTTGTAAGGAAAACCGTGTTCAAGGAGCTGTAAATGTAAATCGAGTATGGCTTATCCCGAAAGGAACAGAAAAGCCCGTTGACGCCCGAAGAAGGAAGAATAAAAAATCTTCCAACTCCACCTCAACTCCACCTTCCTCTGATAGACCATAATCGGAGGTGTTCATAGTGTCAAAAACCATTTTAATTATAGAGGACGAAAAAGCTATACAAAATATCATTAAAACCTTTCTTGAGGATGCAGGATATACCACAGTTTTAGCTGATGACGGACTGGAAGGAATTGAAAAATTTCATAAGTACAGCCCTGATTTAGTGCTTCTTGACCTGATGCTGCCGAAAATCGACGGTTTCACAGTCTGTGAGCTGATCAGGAAAGAAAGCCAGGTCCCTATTATCATGCTGACTGCACGGGATGATGACAAAAGCCAGATGAAGGGCTTTGACGCAATGGCAGACGATTATATTACCAAGCCTTTTACTATGCCCCTCGTCATACGCCGGATTGAAGCGGTACTGCGCCGCACAGAGCATGGAAACCAGGCTGAGAATACCGTGATACATTATAAGGAAATATCCTTGGACGCAGACAGCTTCACTGTCCTTGTCAGCGGCGAAAGTGTCTCTCTTACGACACGCGAGTTTGAGATATTGAAGCTCTTTCTGGAAAATCAGGGGCGCGTGTTTACACGGAACAACCTGCTGAACACGATCTGGGGCTATGACTACTTTGGCGACGCGAAGATTGTAAATACACATATCAAAAATATCCGTAGGAAGTTAGGCGTGGATTATATAGAAACGATCAGAGGGATGGGATATAAAATTGAGAAAGAGAATTAGTCAAAGCATTCAGGCAAAAACCTTTATCAGCATGATGGTACTTCTCGTAGGCTGCTGTATCATCATTTACAGCATGGTCATGATATTCCTGCCGAAGAATTATCAGACGGAGCTTGAGCATCAGGTCACAGCGGACTTTTATGGCATGGTTGAAATGTTGGAAAGGGACGGTTGGGAAGAAAGCTCTGACAGCCTGCTTGAGTTTTCCATGAAGAACAATGCCACCGTCAAAATCAATGACGAAAGTGACAACAATGTATTCTCGGTGAACTTTGCAAATATGGAGGATGGAGAAATCGCTTCCCCATCTTCCCCATCAATGAGCTGCTCGGCAACCTTTATGCAGGATGGTCAGACCTACCAGCTTTCCGCTATCGTTTCCCTTGTTGCAGTAAGTCAGTCCTATGATATTTTGATAAAGCTCCTGCCATTTATCGTAGCTATGATACTTTTGATTTCCATTATCGGCGCTTTCATTTGCTCCCGCTATTTTTCAAAGCCGTTAGTGGATATTTGCAGTGTTGCCAAGCGGATGACAATGCTTGATATGACTTGGAAATGTGATGTAAAGCGGCAGGATGAAATTGGAATTTTGGCTTCCAGTCTGAATGAAATGTCAGGTCGATTAAGTGTTGCTCTGGACAACCTGAAAACAGCAAACGAACAGTTACAGCAGGATATTGAAAAAGAACGGGAGCAGGAAAAACAGCGGATTGACTTTTTTACTTCTGTCTCCCACGAACTCAAAACCCCTATCGCAATCATCAAGGGCGAACTGGAAGGGATGATTTACAAGGTTGGCGAGTATAAGGAAAGAGATACTTATCTGCGCCATTGCCTGAAAACTGTGGGTGATATGGAACATATCGTGAAAGAGATCCTATCGGCAGCAAGAATGGGCGGAAGCGATTTTCAGCTTGTGCGCTCCGATCTCAATATCAGCCAGATACTCCAAAAAGTCTGCCGAAAGAACAGTGGCAGGATGGAGGATAAAGAAATGGGGCTGAATATGGCGATACAGCCGGACTTTCATTATGAGGGCGACGCGCGGCTGATTGAGAAAGTGTTCTCCAATGTCATCAGCAATGCGGCGGCGTATTCTCCGATAGGCGCTGTAATAACTGTGTCATTACAAAATGGCGTGTTTTCTGTGGAAAATATAGGCATTCATATAGCGGAGGAAGATTTGAAACAAATCTTTACCCCCTTTTACCGGGTAGATAAATCCCGTAATCGGAACAGCGGCGGCAGCGGATTGGGACTGTATATCACGAAAATGATACTCGACCATCACGGTATCCCTCACAAAATGGAGAATACAGAAAATGGCGTGCGGTTTACTGCTATCTTCCCGGAGATAGCAATTCTGG
>CABRZL010000101.1 GCA_902475435.1 uncultured Eubacteriales bacterium
CCTGTTTTATGCACAAAAAGACGCTGCCATGCGAATGAAATCAAAGTCTTCCGCCATGGTAAAAACCGTCACCAATCTCAGGAACCGGGCTGCGCGGAAAGTAGAAAATCAGAAGAAAGAGTTAGCCGCTACAGAAAATCGCGATACGCTCCGTATATACGGAGAACTGATTACCGCAAATCTCTATCGTATGCAACGCGGACAAACCATGTTAATAGCCGAAAACTATTATGATCCGGATCTGAAAGAAATAAAGATACCATTGGATCCATTGCTGACGCCTCAACAAAATGCCGCAAAATATTTTAAAGAATACAACAAGGCAAAAAACGCCGAGGGCTATCTTACTGAACAGATTGCAAAAGGGCAACTAGAGCGAAACTATCTCGACAGCATTCTTGAAGAGTTGAACCGAGCGGAAACAGAAAAGGATTTAAACGAAATCCGCATGGAACTAATCGAGGCGGGTTACATGAAACAGTCAACGCAAAAGAAGAAAATGAAAGTTTCTCTTTCCGTTCCAATGGAGTTTATCTCATCTGAGGGATTTCAAATCCGAGTCGGGCGAAACAATCGTCAAAACGACCAGCTCACGCTGAAATCTTCCTTTAAAAGCGATCTTTGGCTTCATACGCAAAAAATTCATGGCAGCCACGTCATTATATCTTGTAATGGAAATCGTCCGGGAGATACCACAATCACAGAAGCCGCAAAATTGGCAGCATATTATTCTCAGGCCCGGAACGGACAAAATGTCCCTGTAGATTACACAAATGTAAAGAACGTAAAAAAACCTGTCGGTGCAAAACCTGGGATGGTTACCTATCAACATTACAATACAATATATGTAACGCCGGAAGCAGATCTGCCTGAAAAACTGAAACCATAAAACAAGAACGCGCTCAGTTCTAGACGCTGTCATGGAAATAATCAGCATAGTGGTTAAAAAAATAGAGAAGGATCTTTTCATTGGAAGAGGATAGCCACCGTGGAGCAGGCATTACACCAGCTTCCGAACCCAAGCCTCTACCTTGCCGTGGGAATTTGCTGCCTCTGCGCCATGGATGGAAAGGCCGCTCTCGATTCTTGCACCCTTACAGATCTTTTTCAGATCTCGCTCACTGCTGCCCATACCGCTGCCTTCATTGGTACAGAAGGGAAGAATGCGCTTTCCTGTGAGGTCATAATGCTCCAAAAAGGTATACATTGCCATTGGCATTGTACCCCACCAGTTGGGGTATCCCACAAAAACAGTATCGTAATCCTCCAGACTGTCCAGATAGTTTTTCAGTTTTGGCCGTGCACGTTCACGAAGTTCCTTTTTGGCCTCATCCGTGCAGGTATAATAGTCCTCTGCATAGGGTTTTACTGTATCCACCTCAAATAAATCACCACCAGTGATATCAGCAATCATCTCCGCCACCACTTCAGTATTGCCCTTGGAAAGTTTTTCGATGCTTCCATTCCAGTAGTTCTCGCCTTTACGGGAATAATACACAATCAATGTTTTGCTCATTGTCAATACCTCCTATTTGTTTTCAATCTTCTATTGTAAGCAAGATAAGAAAATATTCAATTTTAATTTTGTAGATTATAAATTAGTTTAACTTATGCGAAAACAGCCGCGGCACTACAAAGGCCGTGGCTGTCATTCTTTCTTGTTGTTAAACAAAATTGCCCCCCTCGCTGCAGCATGGATACGGAACGATTTTCACCTGTTTCCTTTATATATTTGTACAGCATGAATCTCAAATATGGAATTTTATCGGGAGAAATTATGATTTTCAGTGCTTTGACCAGCCAAGTACCCTCCGCTTCATACCATCGATATCCAGCACCCCCAGCGCAAATCCTTTCCGAACCAGTTCCTTGGGCACATACTCGTCATACTTTTCAAAAACAGGGACTTCTTTCGGATAGACAAGTTCCAATGGATCGAACGCTTTCTCCGCTTCCTCCATCGTAATCCGATAAAACGCTTCCTCACTGACTTTCATGGTAAATTGCAAATAATAGGGCCTTGACGGATTCAATCCCTTCAACCCAAGACGTTTCCCGCAGCGGATCTTTAAAAAGCGTTCCAGGGCAAGAAAGGCATAACTTCCAAGCCACGGAAACAGCGCCCACATATTCCCGCCCAGATGCACCAACGGATGATTCCCTATGCCTGCTTTTTGAAAGACATCTCGTGCATCCTGCAACCTACAAACTGCGTGCCGCATCAGATACGGATAGCTTGTTTGTTCCCTTAAGACGCTATACATCCGCTCCAGAATGCGGGTGTGGATATCGCCCGCCACATCGCCGAAGTAGGCTGGAATATTTCCCTTTACAAGGGTACAATAGACCTCCCGCTTTTTGTGATCCACTTCATCTACAAGCCAGACTCTCCCGGCAATGGCAATCTTATCCCCAGCCGGCGGCGGTTTTACAATGGTACCTAGCTCCTCCGGGCCGGAACGCACTGAATATTCGATATTTTCTTGGAACACAGCATAGAATTTGTAGTTGTTCACAATCCGCTCCCCAGAAAGGCCAACGATCAAGCCGCCGGTTTCCGTCCGACTGATGTGATCAATCTCCAGCAGATGCCGAAGCAGAATCCGAAAATCCTCCTGAGAGATCCTATGGAAACAGGACAGCGGCAGCACCCGCGAAGCCAGTTCCCCTGGAGTCATTTCCCCGCAGGACGCCAAAGTGCTCATGGTCTGATGGTACAAAAGGCTGTAGGGAAGCCGTTCCATCCTTGGTGGTTCCACAAAACGCTCCTCGATATAAAGCTGCACCAGCGCAATGCCCTGAATTAAATACCATGGAATCATGTCGGGAAGCATAGCCCGTGGCTCCGGGTGATCCTCTCGCATGACAAACCACATTTCGGATGGGTTGCCGCGCCGACCTGTTCTTCCCATCCGCTGTAAAAAGCCGGACACCGTGAATGGCGCGTCAATTTGGAACGCCCGCTCCAGTTTGCCTATGTCAATGCCGAGCTCCAGCGTTGCAGTGGCGCAGACAGACATGAGGGAATCGTCATCCTTCATCTCTTCCTCCGCGCTCTCTCGATAAGAGGCGGAGAGGTTTCCATGATGAATGAGGAACCGTTCCGGCTCATGATTCGCCTCACAATACTGTCGCAGACTTTGGCAGACCGCTTCACACTCCTCACGGGAGTTCGTGAAGATGAGGCACTTCTTCCCCCTCGTATGCTCGAAGATATAGCCCATGCCGGGATCGGCTGCTTTCGGCGCAATATCTGTCGGTGATTCCAACAAGGGGGTCTCCGGCACATCGTGCTTTCCTTCATCCGCCTGCGGAGCTGTGTTGAAGAAATGCTCCATAGACAGGCGCCATACTTCCTTCCCACCGTCAAACGAAGGGATAATGGTTCGGCGGTCACTGCCAGCGGCAAGAAAGCGCCCTGCTGCTTCTGGATTTCCTATGGTTGCGGAAAGGCCGATTCTCCTGGGGTTGCATCCTGCCGTTTTGCACATACGCTCAATAAGGCAGAAGGTCTGCAGTCCCCGGTCTCCGCGCAGCAGGGAATGTATCTCATCAATGACAATAAACCGCAGATCGCCGAACAGCGATGGAATTTCCATGTGCTTATTGAGCATCAGGGATTCCAGCGATTCAGGCGTTATCTGCAAAATACCAGATGGCTTCCGCAGGAGCCTGCGTTTCTGCGTTTGAGGCACGTCGCCATGCCAGCGGGTCACGGGAATTCCGGCTTCCTCACACAGCTCGTTTAGCCTTCCGAACTGATCGTTGATGAGCGCCTTGAGCGGAGCGATGTACAGCACGCCCACACTGTCCGACGGTTCTTCATCCAGCAGAGTTAAAATAGGAAAAAACGCCGCCTCCGTCTTACCAGACGCTGTAGAGGCAGTGAGGAGCACATGATCCTCTGTGCCAAAGATGGCATCGCCTGCGGCATTCTGCACCCCCCGCAGCGTCTGCCATCCGGAGCGATAAATATAGTCTTGAATAAACGGGGCGTATCGGTTAAAAACGTTCATATGGTAAACTCCGCATAGTTTTTGTCCGTCTGATCAGAAACTGCCTCGGACTTCGCATAGGCAAAGTCATCCGACCGCATAAGCTTCTCCAAGCTCATATCCGGATTCTGATACAGCAAGTCCAAAAGTTCGATAAAGTCCCGGATCACCTCACGCGGCGTAATATTATGATCTGCACCAATCCGACTATATTCCAGCTGAATAAAGCCCACGAGCTCATCCGTTCCGATTTTTCTTTTGTAGCCGTAGAGATCAGCATGCATACCGGAGAGCTTTTCACACAGCACCAGCATTTCCTCCGGTGTCAACGGCTCCAGATGGATGACAGGCGCCAGCAGATCCCTGGCCCCCGGTCTTGAAAACTTGCCCTCCGCAAGACGGGAACGAAGCGCCTCATAGCTGTAAACGCCTCGCCGTTTATCCTCGATGGCTTGGGGCGTTGCGCCCATGATAATGCCGAGATACCGGGCCTTTCCCTGCAGGGTATCGTTATACATGGTCAGCAGTTTCTCATAATTATACTGTCGGGTGATTGCATTCGGGATTTTATAAAGATTGACCAGTTCGTCGATCATAATCATCATCCCTGCATATCCCGCCAGTCGGAAAAATACGGCAAATATCTTTAAATAATCATACCAGTCGTCATCGGTAATGATAATGTTGACGCCAAGTTCCTCTTTCGCCTCTTTTTTTAAGGCGTATTCCCCACGGAACCAGCGCACAACCTTCATTTTCAGCTTATCATCACTGTTTACATACGCATGGTAATAGTCTGAAAGAAGCCTTGCAAACTCAAAACCATGCACCAACTCACTGATTGCGGAGGTAACCGCATAGATCTTTTGATCCACCGCCTTTGTCAGCATAGGATCTCCGGGTATGAGTCCCGTCTCCCGAACAGCTTCTGTCTGCACACCACTGATCCATCTGTCCAGCACCAGCGTCAGGGCGCCGCCCTCCGGCTTTGTTTTCGTAGAGAGGTTGCCGATCAGTTCCCGATAAGTAGCAAGCCCCTGTCCCCTTGTTCCCTGTAATCGCCGTTCCGGTGACAGATCAGCATCAGCAACGATAAACCCTTTGTCCATGACGTAGTTGCGTATGGTCTGTATCAGGAAACTCTTTCCGGATCCATATCTGCCTACAATGAAGCGAAACGACGCGCCGCCCTCCGCAATGATATCCACATCGTGCAGCAGGGCTTCAATCTCATTTTTTCTCCCTACCGTGATGTAGGGCAAGCCGATCCTGGGAACCACGCCGCCTTTCAGGGAATTCAGTATGGTTTGAGAAATCCGCTTTGGTACTTTTCTATTGTCATCATTCATCTGTTTTTCCTCCAAGCATCTGTAAGATATCTTCTCTGTAATCTTCCACAACCGTAATGGTATTGCCGTCACATTCAAGGACATTATCTCCCAGCTCGTCAAATAGGGCCTCGTTAATCGTATCGGCAACAACAGCAGGCATCAGATGATTGGCCTTGATATATGGTTCTATGGGTTCTTCCTGCAAAAGTGCTAAAAGGATTTGTCTATCCTGAGCATCCAACGCCCCAAACACACTGCTTGTGGAACTAGATGCATCAGAAGCAGTTTCTTTCCTCTCATCATCCACAGTCTCATCTCTCTCCTCCTCAGTCAGGAGACTGTCCCTTGTAAGGAGCGCATCCCGTCGGATTTGTTCCAGACCGGAAAGATCAATCATAATCTTCGGCTTTGAGGCCTCTGCCTCCGCTTTCCACTCGGTCGACAGAACCTGCTTCACATAGGGCGCCGCCCACGCTCCGTCGGGATTCTCACGGAGATAATGTCCAGTTTTCCAATATTTCCGTAATCTCCGGTCCGCTTCACGTAAGAGGGCGTGAAGCTTTTTCCGGTCAAAATACAGGCTATCATATCGTTTCTCATGCCACACGCCGCTGCGGCAATGATATGTTCTGCAGGCATCCAATACATAATCCACATCCGGGTGAACACATTTCTCCCAGTAGACGGCGTTGGCAAGCGGATACCACCGGAACGTTTTCTGCGTTCCGAAACACAATGTGAAAAAATCCTTGCCGTCCATGGAATACTTCTCCGACACATAACGCCAAATGGCTGCAAATAAATGTTTCCCTCTTGCCTCATCTTTTTTCAAAACGGGAGACTGTTCCAACTTTTTCCCGGCAAAAGTGCAGAGCGCAGAAAAAAGTTCCTTATCCGTATATTCTTTCGGATTTCTAAGCATTGTAAGGGAGGCATCCTGTTCCAGGATGATAGGCTTTGTATATTGGCAGGCCAGTGTTGCAGGAACATCATGGATCACTGCGTATTCCAGCATCCAACGGTGCAGATTCCTGTATATACTAGAATCGCCGATCCCGGAATCCAGGAAACCAGTTTCGAATTTTCGCATCTTTTGGAGAGCGTCCTCTGGAGAGCTTGTCCCTATCCCGTTCAGCAGTTCATATAAGTACAGATAGGCCAGCGATGTAGCAATCGGGGAAAAGTCCCCTTTTCTGACACGCGTACGCCAAGTAAAGTATCCACGGAGCTGCGTGACATTCAAATCATGGTAGGTTGGAAAATAGTGACTGTATGCTCCGTACCAGGGCAAGTCATCCTCATAATCTTCCATAAATTTACCTTGCCGATAAAAGTTTCTGCATTTATACGCAAAAGAGCCGTCTCCGTATTCGTATAACCCCATCATTTCACGAATTTTATTCGGAATTTTTTCATCCTTTATAGGAAGCGGTGCCCCGACAGGAGGCAACACGGTATCCTGATAAACATTTGTATGCTTTATAGGCACTTTATTCAGCACAATAGTATAGCCCCGCTCCTCACCAGAATAGACTGCACGGTCAAAGAGCCGGTAA
>CABRZL010000102.1 GCA_902475435.1 uncultured Eubacteriales bacterium
TGCGGCACTCCGGGATGCAGAGGTACTTATTTTTGATGAGCCTACAAGCGGCTTGGACTACAAAAACATGGAGAGCGTTGCAGGGATTTTAAGTGCGCTGTCCAAAAGAGGGAAAGCCATCCTGGTGATTTCCCATGACAATGAACTACTGATGAAGATTTGTTCCCGTGTCATTCGCGTGGATGAAAGGACTTCATCTTAGTTATATACAAATAATAGAAAGGGGCTATCTGTATGAGTGAACAAGCAAAACCTGTCGGGGCATCCGACAAAATGAAGGCAAAGGACTTTATCACGCTGGGCATTTTTACGGTGTTATTCTTTGCTGTGGTAATGGTGTGCATCTTTGCCTCCGCAGCTACCGTGGTGACTTTCGCTTTTGGGAGCGCCATTGCTGCAATTCCCGGAGGCATTATCTATATGCTGATGCGCGCTAAAGTGCCAAAGGCTGGGAGCGTTCTCTTGAGCGGTGTGGTGATTGGCCTGATTGAGTTTCTAATTGGCGCAGGATGGGCGGTTGCCGTTGGCTTTATTGCCGGTGCCGTAATTGCGGAGTTGCTGGCCCGCGCCGGCCACTACAAGAACTTCTGGCTGAATACCATTGGCTATTCCGTCTATATGATGTTCTTTGCACTGGGCGCCTATCTCCCTATGGTCATTATGACCGGCTATGTGGATGATATGTCCACCTCTAACGGCGTGAGTGCCGAGTATCTGACGGAGCTGCATAGCTTTATGAATGGAACAATGGTAGTCATCATTGCTGTTGTGACCTTCGTTGCAGGCATCATCGGCGCTTTGATTGCAAAAGGCGTGTTCAAAAAGCATTTCCAGAAGGCAGGCATTGTCTAAGGACGATATAGTTGCAACTAACTCTCTGGTATCTTTGGGCTATTTTGGGCACCGGAACAGAGGTATGGAGTAGCAGGCAATTTCAAAGATTGATAAAATGAATGGCGAGGTTAGAAGTTGCTAACCTCGCCATTTTCACTTTTAAGGAGGGTTCATGCTATGTCAAACGCAAAGTCGAAACAGGCAAAACCAAAGACGGGTTTGGCACGATGCATGGAATTGGCTTCTGACAGAAAGGGCCTTGTATTCTTAGCTGCGGTTCTTTCGTCACTGGCGGCCATTGCTTCGTTCATTCCGTACATAGCGGTCTATTTTATGATCCGCTCAATTATCGGTGTTTTTCCGAACCTTGACCAGTTAGATATGGGAATGGTCATGAATTATGGCTGGCTGGCGCTCGCCGGGATTATGGCGAATATCCTGTTGTATTTTCTGGCTATTTTCAGTTCCCACATGGCTGCGTTCGGCACACTGTACGAGCTGAAGGTCTTGTTCGCTGACCATATCACTAAAATTCCGTTGGGCTATCATTTGACCATCGGCAGCGGGCGTCTGCGTAAAATCATGGATGAGAATATCGAGAGTGTGGAAGGGTTCATTGCCCATCAGTTCCCGGATTTTGTGGCGTCCGTCACGGCTCCTATAGTCATGGTCATCATCTTGCTGGCTGTTGACTGGCGGTTCGGTCTTGCCTCTCTGGTCGGTATCGTTCTGGCGTTTGTTGCGGAGTTTATTGGCTTTGGCAGCGGCGAGATGAAAGAGAATATGGGCAAGTATCAAAAAGCCTTGGAGGAAATGAACAATGCTTCTGTGGAGTATGTTCGTGGAATGTCGGTTGTAAAGGCGTTCAACCAGACGGCATCCTCTTTCAAAAAGCTCAAAGAAGCGATTACTGGATATACAGAGTGGGTCCTGAAATTTTCCCTGGGCTGGCAGAACTGTATGCCCGCCTTCACCACAATCATCAATAATGTTTATCTGATCCTTGTACCCGTCGGAATTTTAATCGGCTCCAGGGCGGATGATTTTGCTGGGTTTGCCATGACCTTCATTTTCTATCTGCTCTTTGTACCCGCAATTTCCGGCGTGTTGAACAAGATCATGTATATCTCCGAGTCGTTCATGCAGATTGATGGAAATGTGGCTCGAATGGATGAAATTCTGAACATCCCTGAAATGCCGGAAACGAACCATCCCAAGAAACCCGCCAATGATGATGTTGCTTTCAAGGATGTCAGCTTTTCCTACACGGGAGATACACACGAAATGGCGCTGGAGGATGTTTCTTTCGTTGTGAGGCAGGGACAAATCACGGCTATTGTTGGCCCGTCCGGTGGTGGCAAGAGTACGATTGCCAATCTAATTTCCCGGTTTTGGGATGTATCTTCCGGCAGCATTACCATCGGCGGTGTAGATGTGCGCGATATGGCGGAGGATGACCTGATGCGCCATGTCAGCTTTGTGTTCCAGGACATTTTCCTGTTCAAGCAGAGCATCTTGGATAATATCCGTATGGGCAACCCTTCGGCCAGTGAGGAACAAGTGATTGCGGCAGCGAAAGCGGCGCAATGCCACGAGTTCATCTCCAAACTGCCCAACGGGTATCACACGGTGGTCGGCTCCAAAGGCATCCATCTCTCTGGCGGCGAGCGCCAGCGGATTGCCATTGCGCGGGCCATTATCAAAGACTCGCCTATCATCGTACTGGATGAGGCAACGGCGTTCAGCGACCCGGAGAATGAATACCTGATCCAGAAAGCATTTGAAAAGCTGATGCAGGGTAAGACAGTTATCATCATCGCACACCGCCTCTCCACGATCCGCAATGCAGATAAGATCATCGTCATGGAGAAAGGTCACCTGGTCGAAGAAGGAAAACATGACGATCTGGTGGCCGCGGGCGGACGTTATGCACAAATGTGGAACCACTATACAGAAGCGATTGGCTGGAAAATCAGCGGAAAGGCGGTGTAACTATGAGCAGATTACAAAAAGCTCTCTTTTTGTCAGACAAGGGATACGCAGATCTGAAAAAAGCAATCTTCGCCTGCACATTGACGAACCTGGCTATGCTTCTGCCGTTCTGTGTAACTGTTATGATCTTCAGTGAAGTTCTGACACCCTTTGTCAGTGGCGGCTCCATTCAGTGGAACCATATCTGGATGCTGTGGGGCGCAGGTATTGTTTCGGCCATCCTGGTATTCCTGGCCGCCAAAAACGATTACCGCAAAACCTATATTGCCTCGTATAAGGAGTCAAACACGACCCGGCTGCGGATTGCGGAGCATCTTCGGAAACTCCCTATGAATTTCTTTAACACCAAGGACCTTTCCGAACTGACCACGAATATGATGGCAGATTGCAGCAGCATGGAGTCCCTGCTCAGCAGCACGATCCCTCCGCTGATTGCAAACGGCATCACGGTGACCCTGACCTGCATCCTGCTGGCCTTCTTTGACTGGCGGCTTGCTCTGTGCGTATTCATCACGGTTCCGATTGCCTTCCTCATTATCTGGCTCAGCCGGAACCATCAAAAGAAACTCTTTGAAAAGCAGGTTGACGCAAAACTGGCTGCCTCCGACCAGGTACAGGAATACTTGGAAGGCATGAAGATCATCAAGTCCTGCGGGCTGTCCGGCTCTCATTTCAGCGCGTTGGATAAATCTCTACTGGCGATGAAAAAGATCGCCATCAAGGTAGAAATGGCTGTCGGCGTGTTTATGTCCAGCGCCAGCATGATTTTGCAGGCAGGTATTGGCATTACAATCTTTGTCGGCGCTATCCTCCTGACCAGTGGACAAATTGAACTGCTGCCTTTGCTCATGTTCCTGCTGATGGTCACGCGGATTTATGGCCCTATTTTGGCAATCCTGGCGAATTTGTCCTCGCTACTGAATTTGAATGTAGTTACAAGTCGTATGCGTACCCTGCTCACCACTCCTGCAATGGACGGTGACGGGAAAACGGTCCCGAACTGCGATATTGAACTTTCCCATGTGACTTTTGCCTACAATCAGGAAGATGTCATCAAAGATGTTTCCTGCAAAATCCCCCAAGGGAGCGTGACTGCCCTCGTTGGGCCGTCCGGTTCCGGTAAAAGCACGATTTCCAAACTGATTGCCCGCTTTTGGGATGTTCAGAAGGGCAAGATCACCGTGGGCGGCAAAGACATCAAGAGTATGGAGCCGGAAAGCCTCATGTCTTATATGTCCTTCGTGTTCCAGGATGTGACCCTGTTCAATGATACGGTTATGAATAATATCCGTCTTGGCAATCCAAACGCAACAGACGATCAGGTAATTGCTGCTGCCAAAGCCGCCTATTGTGATGAATTTGTCCGGGAGATGCCGGACGGGTATCAGACGGTTCTCGGTGAAAACGGCAGCACCCTTTCCGGCGGTGAGCGTCAGCGTATCTCCATCGCCCGCGCCTTGCTGAAAAACGCTCCCATTATTCTGCTTGACGAGGCAACAGCATCCCTTGACCCGGAGAATGAAGTCCTGGTTCAAAAGGCGATTGCCAAACTGGTGGAAGGCAAGACGGTTATTATGATCGCCCACCGCCTCCGTACAGTTGTGGATGCGGACCAGATCCTCGTTCTTGACAGTGGACGGTTGGTAGAGCATGGGACCCACGATGAGCTAATGAAGAAGAACGGTCTGTATCATAAGCTGTTCCATATTCAGCAGGAGAGCCTTGGCTGGGCTGTGTAAATCGGAACTGAAGGAGGGGCATAGTTGAACGGAGTAGAAATGCTTTTATTTGCAGTTGTTATTTGGCTGGGTTCTTAGAAATTATTCGTTGCAACCACGATTTTGAAACAGCACAGAGAAGCATCCAGATAATGGATAAGTTTATGCTTCTTTAGATTGGGGGAAAACCTTGAAACTCCGAGCGTCGGGAGAAGATTACCTGGAGGCTATCCTTGTTCTCCAAAGGCAAAAGGGCATGGTGCGCTCCGTGGATGTCGCCCGGCACCTGGAGGTGTCAAAGCCCAGTGTGAGCCATGCCGTGACCACTCTAAAAGAAGGTGGGTTCCTTACAATGGATGATGATTTCTTTCTTCATCTGACTGACTTGGGGCGGGAGGTAGCCGAGCAGACCTATGAGAAGCACCGCTTTTTCACGGATTTGCTCACCGAAGCCGGCGTTGATCCGGCGTCGGCGGAGCGGGACGCCTGCCGGATGGAGCATGTCATCAGCCAAAAGTCCTTCGAGCATCTACGGGATGCCTACAACTCACATAAAGAAGATTGATTTGCCCGCATGACGATGGGGTAAAACAGTAACGCGGCCGGGCACATCGAACCCGACCGCGTTATTCGTCTTTTTGGAAGGTCTCCGCCTGTTTGCAGAGAGCGATATACTTCTGGATCTCCACCTCACTTTTCCCGGCGAAGAAATCAACGACCGTTTTTGAGACGGTCCCGGTCACCATGTCGGGGAAGATTGCAGCATCCAGGCTGATATTCAATTCTTTTGCCAGAAGCGCCACGGTTTCAAATTTGGGGTTGCTTTTACATTTCTCTATCTCAATGATCGTGCGGACACTCATGTGGAGTCGTTCAGCTAACGCCTTCTGCGTCAAGTGCTGCCGTTTCCGCTCCGACCGCAGTTTCCACGCAAATAAATCAAGCGGATTGTTCATTGCACATCACCTCTACTTCATTTTAGGATGTGCTACCGCTCACTTAAATAACCATATAAATCATGTTATATGATTCCTAACTCATATTTTGAGAGTAAAGGAAGATATGGATGAGAACAGCAGGGACAAGGAGGTTAAAATAAGGCGGGGTTCGCCACTCATGTGCCAGCCCTCCCCGCCATCTCGAAAAATATTCAAATAACGAAGTAGCGAGCCACGCTCATGGAAGTGAGCTATGGCACGCTTTTTATATATCAGGGCTCACCCATGTTGTTCCCCGCTCTTTTGAGCGCCGGCGCCTGGGTGTGGGGTGCCGTTCCCCGCCCCGTTTCGCTCCGACCCACTGGCCTGAACGAAACGAAAGGAGCTTATCTATGAGCGGCAAGAAATTTACATATAATCCCCCCGCAGCGAAGCCAAAACGGCCCTCCGCTGAACGAGTAGTGAGCGAAAGGGGAAGAAAAGAACTGCCTCCCAGCACGAAGGGAGGTGAGAACTTGAAACCTGACCGCCACTACGAGCACAAGCAGCACGCCTTTGACAGCTACTGCAAGAAGGTGCTGAAATACGAGGCGTACAACGGCTATCGTGAGATCAGCCGCCGCCAGAAGTATGAGGCACTGTTCAGCGAACTGTCGGAGGAGGAATTGGCCCAGCTTGCGGTTTATGACCGCTACTCCTGGGAATACACGGCCTTCCCTGTGGGAGGCGCTGTGATTCTGATCGAGGATGACCGGCTGGCCGAGGCGCTGAACGCCCTGCCCCAGGATAACCGGGACATCTTCCTGATGTACTGGTTCCTGGACATGGCAGACCGCGAGATCGCCGAGTACATGAACATGGCCCGCCGGACGGTCAACACCCGCAGGCAGAAAGCCTATCGGCTGCTGAAGGAGCTGATGGGAGGTGAAGCGGATGATTAAATCTGCGTGCACGCGGGCGTCGCTGATCCCTTATCCGGTGATCGCCGCCGCTGTCGGGGGCAACCCCGAAGCGGTGAACCGGGTAATCCGGCACTATTCCGGCTACATCGCCGCGCTGTCTACGAGGACAAGCTCTGACCTTGACGGTTTTCCTCGTCCCCAGGTAGATGAAGATTTGCGCCGGCGGCTGGAAACGAAGCTGATTATCTCCATCCTGGGCTTTGATCTGAACTGACCCAGGGCCGGGCGCTGCGTGTTTTCCCCCTTTCCACGCGGCGCCCCTATATAGCACCTTGACAAAGAAAGCCCGTTGGGAGGCCAACGCCGCAGTATAAGGCAAAC
>CABRZL010000103.1 GCA_902475435.1 uncultured Eubacteriales bacterium
TCACCGAGGAACTGAAAGCCCGTGACCCCATGCGCTGGGTGGGGCTGATGAATACGCTGAAAGCACAGGCGGAGGAAATTGTGCTGACAGAGCTGATTTATCAATAGCTCTTTTACAAGCGGAGGCTGCTATTTGCGGCCTCTGTTTGTTTTTACGCTTTCGACATATCTCATGCCTTGTATTCTTCGAGATAATGAAATATAATGAAAAATGTTGTCGGAGGTGCGAATATGGACTACATGACACTCAAAGAGGCAAGTGAGAGATGGGGCGTTTCGTCCCGCCAAGTCAACTATTACTGCGTTGAGGGGCGTATCCCCGGCGCTGTGAAAATGGCCGGTGTTTGGCTGCTCCCCAAGGAGGCAGTCAAACCTACCGATAGACGATATAAAGACCCGAAAGGAACAGAGGAATGAGAATATTAGTTGTAGAGGATGATTTGACCCTGAGCGCAGGGGTATGTTTTGAGTTGGACTGTAACGGCTATTTATCCGTTGCCGCTTATAATTGCAAAAAGGCAACGCAGCTTATTCAAAATGACCATTTTGATTTGGCCATTTTAGATGTAAATTTGCCGGATGGAAATGGATTTGATTTGTGCCGGGAGTTTAAGGCTGTATGGCCGGAGCTGCCCGTTATTTTTCTCACGGCCAATGACCTTGAAACGGATGTGCTGAATGGTTTTGATATGGGGGCTGAAGATTATGTGACAAAGCCGTTCAACATGAAAATACTCATGCGGCGCGTTGAAGTAGCACTCCGCAGAAAGACAGCGGCGGAGCAGCAGCCTTCCAACCGTTGGAGCGATGGTTTTCTCACACTGGATTTCAGTAAACTTACTGCGGTTCGGGGTGGCGAAAAAATCGTTGTTACCTCCAACGAATATAAACTATTGAAAGCCCTGATCGAGAATGCCGGGAACATCCTGACAAGGCAAACGCTGTTGGAGCGGCTTTGGGATAGGGAAGGGATCTTTGTGGACGACCATGCGCTGACTGCCACAATCAACCGCCTAAGAGCCAAGATCGAGGACGAGACCCATACCTACATCAAAACAGTGCGCGGCATGGGCTATGCGTGGATGGGGGCGGCAAAATGAAAGAGACTCGTCTGACAGGATTTTGCCGGAGGCTGCTTTTAGGTCTTGCTTTTTGCGCTGGAATGATTGGACTTTTCTTTACTTACATTCCCGAAGAACTGATACGCAGCTTTCTGTTTGTTTTCTGCGGTATTGTCGTTCTTGCAACCGTACTTTGGGCCGTTTGGCAAAGCCGTCAGCTTTCCGATTTTTCCAACGATGTCTGCGAAACGGTGGACACTTTGATGGAGGGCCGGGAACTTCAAAACTTCTCACCCTATGAAGAAACAGCTTTCTCCAAAGTACAGGAAAAGTTGCTGCAATACTATGAGAAAATGAAAGAAGAACGACAGCAAAGCATACAGGACAAGCAGACCATTCAAGAATTAGTCAGCGACATATCCCATCAGGTGAAAACGCCGACGGCAAATATCCAGATGATCACCGGCATTTTGAGCGAACATGAATTGCCCCGTGAGAAACAAAGCGAATTTCTAAACCTGATGGCTGTGCAAATCAATAAATTGGACTTTTTAATGCAATCGCTGATTAAAATGTCCCGATTGGAAACTGGAACTTTTGTTTTGCACCCCGAAGAAGCCGGATTGAGTAATACGATTGCAAGGGCCATGAGTACGGTGCTGGCAAAGGCAGAAAAGAAGCATATTCAGCTTTCGGCAGACTGTGACAGCGAATTGACCGTGAAGCACGATCCGAAATGGACGGCAGAGGCCATTGGCAATATTCTAGACAATGCGGTAAAATACACGCCGGAGGGCGGGACAATCAGCGTTTCCGTCCGGCCGTGGCAGTTTTATACCCGAATTGATATAAGCGACACCGGGATCGGTATTGAGGAAGAAAACTATAACGCTGTATTTCAGCGTTTTTACCGGGCCGAAGAAGTAGCCGCAGAAGAAGGCGTTGGTCTGGGCTTATATCTGGCAAGAGGCATCATTACCCGGCAAAATGGCTATATCACAGTAAAATCAAAAAAAGGCGAAGGAAGTACGTTTTCCGTGTTTCTGTTAAGCTGATAGGGATGGAATTATGGATATTGTAGAAATACGACACTTGAAGAAATACTTTCAGGACGGCCCGCAGGTAGTCAAGGCGTTGGATGGGATTGACCTGTCCATCGAAAAGGGAAAATTCACGGCCATTGTAGGCGCGTCCGGCTCCGGCAAAACAACACTGTTAAACTCGATTGCTGGTCTGTATCAGCCTACGGAGGGAACTGTAATCGTTGACGGGCTTGACTTATCCAAAATGGATGAAGAACAGCTTACAGTATTCCGGCGCAGAAAAATCGGTTTTGTCTTTCAAGGGTACAATCTGGTGCCTGAACTGACAATTCGGGAAAACATTATTTTCCCGCTGGCCCTCGATGACTCCCGGCACGATACAGAGTATTTTTCCCAGCTTGTTCATTTGCTGGGATTGGACGGCCATTTAGACGATTACCCCTATATGCTTTCCGGCGGGGCGCAGCAGTGTACGGCGATTGCAAGGGCGCTGATTACAAAGCCATCCATTGTCCTTGCTGACGAACCTACCGGCAGCTTTGACATTAAAACAACACAGAATGTTGCAGGGCTGCTGAAAATGACTGCCGCAACCTTCCATCAGACATTGGTTGTAATTACCCACAATCTGGATTTGGCCCAGCTTGCAGATCGGGTGGTTCGGCTGCAAGATGGAAAAATTGTATAGCGGAGCTTGTGCGCCTGATGTTCAGGCGCATTTTTAATATCATAATTTTGTGACATTCGCGTGCCCGAATTGTGACATTGTGATGCTATCCTTATATTCAGAAACAGGCAAGGAGGAACACGCAATGAAGAATATGCTGAGTGTTCTTGCTGGGCGCAGTTTTCGCGCCAGCAAGATGCGAAACTTGATTGCGGTGCTGGCAATCATGCTGACCGCAATCCTATTTACTACTGTTACTACCATCGGCATGGGGGCTATGGACTCCATGACCCTGACCATGCAGATGCTGAAAGGCAGCCGTTCAGACGGCGACTTCCGTAACATGACCGCTGAACAGTATGAGGCGTTAGCGGATGCTGACTTCATCCAAGAATACGGTCTGCGGATGCCCGTAGGCTTCTTGACAAATACCAACCGTCACAACATTGAATTTGATGTGCTGGACGAAACACAGGCCGATTTGACCTTCTGCGCTCCCAGCCACGGCAATATTCCGCAGGCAGAAAATGAAATCGTGACTTCGGATGCGGCTTTGAGAGATTTGGGTGTGGAGCCGGAAGTGGGCGCTGCTGTTACCATTGCCTTTACCGCGCATGGACAGGAATATCAAATGGACATGGTTGTGTCCGGCTGGTTTGAGGCTACCAACGACCAGATCAGTATGATGTGGGCTGGAACAGCGTTCCGGGACGCACATCCTGACATTTTCCAATTTACCTACGATCAAGACAGGGATACCGCTGGCACCTATTATTCCGATTTTATCGCCACAAGCACTGTGGGACTTCAAGAGAACATAGATCATTGGGTGCGCCAGATGGGCGGCGACCCGGATTCCAACAATTCCGATACTATGTCCGGCGTAGTCAACACCATGACCAATCCTACATTTGAGCCGACGACGATCCTGCTGGGGGCGGTTGTGATTATCCTGTTCATTCTCTGCGGTTATCTGTTGATCTACAATGTATTCGATATTGCGGTCATGCAGGAAATTCGCCGCTATGGCCTGTACCGTACTGTCGGCATGAGCAAGCGGCAGGTGAAAAAGCTGATAAACCGGCAGGCGCTATGGCTGTCTTGTATTGGTATCCCACTGGGCCTGTTGGTTGGTTACTTTATTGGAAAAGCGACTTTACCAAGAGTCATGAGCATCCTTTCCAGCAGTTATGAAAATGTTGCTATCAATGTGGAGCCTTCTCCGATTATCTTCGTTGGGGCTGCTATCCTCGCCGCGTTGACCGTTTTTCTCTCTACAAGAAAGCCTGTCCGCGTGGCTGCCAATATCCCGCCGATTGAAGCGTTCCGCTATGTGGAGGTAGCAACAGGGAAAAAGACCACAAAGAAAAGCACTGCCGGCACCAGTCTGCCCCGGCTGGCCTGGTCAAATTTAGGCCGCAATAAGCGGCGCTCCGCCTTCATTGTGGCCTCGTTGACCCTCTGCGTTGTACTGCTGAACTGCATGGGTATCGTTGCGGAAAGTGTAGACATTGAGAAGCAGGTGTCATACAGCATCCGCACCGACTTCGCTGTTGTGAACGCTGCCAGCACAAACGGTATGGAAGGTTTTACCCGCCGTGAACAGGGACTGAGTACGGAAGTGATAGACGCAATCAATGCACAGCCTGGTGTAAGCGGTGCTTCGGCCATTTATAAAAACACTTTGGATGACAGCAATGTGACCTATGACTTCCCGGTGGAATTTGCCTACAACGATACGGATACGGATTCCGGTATTCCCTCTGCGTACACCGATGGAGGTATTCGTTTTCAGTTAGGAGATGACGGCCACGCACTTTGCAATGTCTATGGGATGGAAGAAGTTGCCCTTACCAGAATGGACTTACAAGAGGGCGAAACGGATGCTCACACACTTTATGAGCAGATGATGAATGGCGAGGGTGTCTTGCTGGGAGTACAGTCCGACATGGGAACTTCCGTTTTGTTTCCCGACTTTGATTTGTTGGATGTAGGAGATGTAATCACTGTCTATAAAAACGGCGAGCCTGTTATGGAACTCCCCATATTGGCAAAAGCGGCACTCAACGGAGATGATGAGGAAATCGGCTATACCACCAATGGGCCGTTGGAAGTAGGCGGTAACGGATTATATCTGTACCTGCCCACAGCGGTTTACACGGAAATCTATGATGAGCCGGCTGTCTATAAATATTCCTTTAATGTAGAGGAAAGTCAGCGGGAGGCCATGACGGACTTTTTGGAGGACTATGTAACAAATGTTGACCCCAGCTTGAACTACGCTTCTGCTGAAGATGCCCGTCAGGATGCTATGGCCACTCGTACCATGCTTCAATTCGTCGGCGGTCTGATTGGTATTATCTTTGGCGTGGCCGGTGTGCTGAACCTGACCAACACCATCATCACCACAATTCTGGCCCGCCGCCATGAATTTGCCACCATGCAGAGCATCGGCATGACTACAAAGCAGTTGACCCGAATGATGATTTGGGAGGGTGTCTACTATGCCATCGGCGCGTGTATTGCCGGCCTGATTTTGTCTGTGGTACTGGCCTTTACGGTTGTGCGGGTACTCACGGGAAGCATTTGGTACTTTACATTCCACTTTACGCTTCTCCCCGCCGTGATTGCGTGTGTCGTGCTGTTGATCGTTGCCGCTATCGTGCCGGTGATCGCGCTGAGAGTTTTCAATAAGGGCAGCATCGTTGAAAAACTGCGTGTTGCTGAATAATCGGATAAGGAGGATTTAACCATGAGTGCAAATATCATTTTACAGGCAAAAGACCTGAAAAAATATTACGGAAAAGGTGAAACAGAGGTTCACGCGCTGGACGGTGTGAATTTGGAAATCGAAGCCGGAAAGTTTGTTGCCATCATCGGCACTTCCGGCTCCGGCAAATCCACCTTGCTGAATATGCTGGGCGGCCTTGACAACCCCACTTCCGGGACTGTAACCATCGGCAACACGGAACTGTCCAAGCTGAAAGACGAACAGCTCACCGTGTTTCGCCGCCGCCGAATCGGCTTCATCTTCCAGAACTATAACCTGATCCCCACCCTGAATGTTTGGGAAAATATTGTCTTTCCCATCGCGATGGACGGCCAGAAGCCGGACAAGAAATTTATCAAGGAAATCGTTCAGCTGCTGGGGCTGGAACAGAAGATCCACAGCCTGCCGAACAATCTCTCCGGCGGTCAGCAGCAGCGTGTGGCGATTGCCCGCGCCCTCGCCTCGAAACCTGACATCATTCTGGCTGACGAGCCTACGGGAAATCTGGACTCCAAGACCAGCGATAACGTGATCGCTTTGCTGCACATGACGAGCCAGAAATTCCACCAGACCATTATTATGATTACCCACAACCCGGAGATCGCACAGATGACCGACCAGACCATCCGTATTGAGGATGGGCGGATCGTAAGCTGATTATAACCGATATGCGATTTATCTGCCGGGCGACGGCAAAAGAAAAAAGCCGTCGTACAGCAGGCAATCGCCATGCCCTATACTCGACCTTACGGCGGCTTTGAACAAATCAAGGCCGCCGTTCCTTATGCCCTCGACAAAGGAGTGACGCTTATGCGCTGACACGGCGGCTTTAGGAGGGAGCCGCCATGAAGCACACTGACCGCCGACAAATTCAGACGATATTTGCACTATCGTCAAAAAAAGCCCGGCCACCGAACAGGCCCCGTCTGGCAGCCGGTGCGAAAATTGTCACGATGTAACTGAATACCGTATTTTTTGCGCTCGAATAGCTCCATGCTGTCCGGGCGTTTTTTCATACCTGTGGGGCCGGAACATCGGGCCAACATGGCCCGAACCCTGTCCCCGGTGCCGCTCCCCGCCGCCCCGTTCAGATTTTCCCGCAAAAATCTGAACGGAGTAAAGGCCGATGGAAGTCACCATCCATTACAACGGACAAGCTGTGGCCGTGGAGGTCACGCTGGAAGTCTATGAATTTCT
>CABRZL010000104.1 GCA_902475435.1 uncultured Eubacteriales bacterium
ATCTTTCGGTATGGTGTCGGATATTTGGATTATCATGTATTTGGATTTGCCTATATTCGTGGGAAAAAGCAGCGTAAAACGTTTATGACGATGAACGATAACTTGAAGTTAGTTCAGATGGTCAATCAGGCGGAATATCGCTGCTATTTTAAAAATAAGCTAAAGTTTTGGTCTCGGTTTTCTGGCTTTACAGGCCGTGCTTACTTGGACTTAGAAAAGTCGGACGCCAAGGCGCTGGAACAATTTGTACAGCAATACAGAACAGTATTTGCTAAACCGGCGGATGATTTTGGAGGCCACGGCGTTCAGAAGATTTGTGCGGAAAACGTTACAGACTATGTTAAACTTTATGAAGAACTCAAACAATGCGGCAGTGTGCTGATTGAGGAAGAAATTGTACAGCATCCGGAGATGAATCGGTTGAATCCATCTTGCATCAATACGCTGCGTATGGTAACGCTGGTAAAAGACGGACAGGCGCATCTTATGTACAGTTTGATCCGTGTGGGTGATGGTTCAAAAGTTGTGGATAACATTTCCAGCGGAGGCATGTATGCACCTGTGTGGGAAGATGGGAAAATTGCAAAGCCTGCGTTTTGCGATGCCACTGGGCTGTATTATGAAAATCACCCATCTACAGGAGTTCCTTTTGTAGGCTTTTCTATTCCGGATTATGACAAGGCCGTGGAATTGGTGAAACAAGCGGCTCTTGTGATAGATCAGGTTAAATATGTGGGTTGGGATGTAGCGCTTTCGGATCATGGCCCCGTATTGGTGGAAGGTAATGTTATCCCCGGCTATGATATGTGCCAGAATTACCATCATTTGCGGGATCATAAAACCGGAATTTTAGAGGAATTTCGTAAATATTATCCTGAAAAAGATAAAAATTGGGAACAGCATCATGCCGCAGCACAAAGTATCCCAAATCACGGATGATCCATATGACCGGAGGACAAACCGTCCTCCGGTCATTGTATCTGCGCAGAAGATGTGGTAAGATGAATATGGAGGTGTGGCATGGACAAGCAGAAGCTTATTATGTCTCTGGCAGAGACGCAGGGGGACCAGGTGCTTCTGGCTCGGGTATGGGATCGAATTTCAATCGGCATCAGAAAGAATATTCCAGCAGCAACCTGTTTCTTGTCCGGACGAGAGCAGCTCCTGGCAAAGCGTATGCTTTGTCAAGGCGGCTTAGAAGAACCGGTGTTTTTTGGTGGTATTGCGAATGCTGAGCGATGTGTAGCGGCTTTTATACCAGAATACTATGAGCCGGAGGTCTATCTGCAAAGCGAAGAGGGACCGGTGGCGGCGATTCGAATCATTTACTCTGATTATGACAACCTGAATCATCGGGACTTTTTAGGAAGCCTTATGAGCCAGGGGATTAAGCGAGAGGTCTTGGGAGATTTGCTGCCTCAAACAAACAGTTGTGATGTGTTGGTATTGCGTGAAATGGCGCCATATTTATCATTGCAGCTAACTCATGTGGGGCATACAAAAGTACAAACCCGACAGATTTCATTGTCAGAGGTCCAGGTTCCGGAGCAAAAGGTAAAGCGTATTGCAGATACAGTGGCGTCGCTCCGATTGGATAGTGTCATTGCATCCGGTTTCCAGCTAGGACGCAGTAAAGCGGCGGCTTATGTTCACGCTGGTAAAGCTGAGGTGAACCATATGACGACGATCAAACCGGATACGCAAGTTGTCGAGGGGGATATTATTTCCGTTCGAGGACTGGGGAGGCTGCGCGTTTCTGAAGTCAAGGGACAGACGAAAAAAGGACGTATTGCTTTGGTCCTGGAAAAATTTCTTTGAGTGGAGGAATGAGGTATGATTACATCGATTTGGGCAGGTCCGGGCGAAGATGCCTCTGTAGCAAAAAATGTACGACAGCAAGTCTTTTGCGAAGAACTTGGACTGGAGCCGGAACTGGCTTGGGATTTTACAGATCCATATGCCTTCCATTTGGTACTCTTGATGAATGACGTGCCCGTAGCAGCGGGGAGAATTACCTATGGCGGTGTAGGCGTTGCAAAGCTCAGCCGTATCTGTGTGATAAAAAAGTACCGTCGCCAGGGGATTGGAGACGGCTTGGTTAAAATACTTGATTTTAAAGCGGCAGAAATGGGAATGCATTATTCCCAGGTGGATGTAGCAGAGGAGTTGCTTCCTTTTTATCGCCGCCTGGGATATACTGCTTGTGGAGAGCGCAGCGAAAAATGGAATCGAGTTATCATTCCTATGAAAAAGGAGACCAACGATGGAACAAGAGAAAATTGCACGCATCAATGCGCTTGCCCGTAAGGCCAAAGCGGAGGGGCTGACGCCAGAGGAAATTTCCGAGCGGGATCTTCTTCGGAAGGAGTATATCGCAGCCTTTAAGAAAAACTTGACAAATCAGCTGGAATCTATCACGGTAATAGAGCCGGACGGCACCCGGCATAAGGTTCAAAAGAAGAAGTAATTATCTACGGATCAGCACTCCGTATTGCTGAGAAACCCGCCACAAATTTTGTGGCGGGTTTCTCAGGCATATTTCTCAAGACACAATGAAGTGTATTTTGGGATACACTGTTTGTATGGGATTAGGGACTATAAAGTATCCATACTCAATGCCTTGTATAGAAAAAGTGCGGCAACAAGAATTGACCATAGACCAAACTGCATTGGACCAGTCAAATATAGAGCGATTCCCCATAACGAAAGTGCAGTGACGATAGCAAAATATTTGCAGATTCTCCGGGCGGCGTCTTCGTGTAGATGCATCAGCAGCAGACAGCTTAAAATTCTTCCGCCATCCAGTCCGGGGATGGGGAGAAGATTAAAGCATCCAAGGATCAGACTGTAAACGGCGAGAGCAGGCCACAGAGGGAATACAAAAGTCAGCAACAAACTGACTGCGGGGCCAGCAGCGGCGGCAATGAGTTCCTCGGAATAGGAGAGAGAGCTTGTTTCCATCCGGGCTCCTGAAAAGTTGAGAACGATAGCGAGAGGCGGTTTTTTCATGAATCGGAGGACAAAATAGTGACCCAATTCATGTAGTCCGGCGGCCAGGAGGAATGGAATTAAAACAGTTTCATCTAAATAAAATAGCACGGAGATCCATAGGATCAGTGATGGATGTACGGAAATTTTCATGGACGAAACTGATTCCATACTTCCTGGACCTGTGTCTCGATTCCATCTACAGTCTCTTCCAATTGTTGCCCGGTATTTCCAAAAAATCGTTCCCCGATCTCTGGAAGTGTGATTGCAGCTACCAGAAAGAATAGAAGAAGTGCTGTAAAAAAGAACCAGCTTTTTAACAGATTGCCCATAAGAATCACCTCACCGCATTTTATGTGCGGTGAGGTGAAGGTATGCGTTTTAACGTCTGCGCGATTGACGGCGTTTTCTGCGACGGCTGCGAATGATGTTGGCACGAATGATGAGTATTACCAAAATCAATGCGCCTAGCGCAATGATACCGAGAATGATAAGCACAACAATCCCTATGATTTTTAACGTGCTTGTGTTTCCGGAATCAGTTGCCTCCGGAGAGGAATCAGGATTTTCCGTATTAGAACTTGCAGAGGTAGTGGTTTCGGATGCAACTTCAGCAGCAGTAACCAGAGGAGACTGGCTCACACAAGTCCCATCATAGTAGATTGATACAGTCCCAACTTCACTGTCCTGAGCCAGTGGGGCAGTGAGTTCTGGTGTGGATAATGTATAACTCGCAGTCAGTAAATCCTGTGTGTAATCAAGGGGAAGCAGCGCGTTTACAGCTGAGGGAACAATCAAAGTAGCATCTTTTTCTCCGCCGGAAACCGGAACGGTCGTAACGGTATCCCACTCTGGCATGACCATGGCAACGGAAAACGAATCAAATCCGAAATCAAACAGCTCGGAAGCCGTGGTAAAACTGCTATAAACGGTATTTCCATCTGCATCGGTGGCGCTGGCACCCAGAACAACGGCCAAATAGGAGCTGGTGTCGTTTTCTGCAGTGCAGATGACGCAGCGGCCTGCTGGCGTAGTGAAACCGGTTTTCCCGCCGACTACACGGTCGTCATAATATTCCGATGTAATATCTGTGCTTATCAGATAGTTGGTGGAATAAACAATACGGGAGTCCTGTAATTCCGTGGCAGGAATTTCATAGGAAGCAGTGGAATAGAGTTCTTGAAATATGTCATATTCCAGAGCTGCCTGCATGATCTTGCCCAGGTCGCGGGCAGTAGAATAATGGTCTTCATCGTGGAGCCCATGCGGGTTTGCAAAGTGCGTGCCAGTACAGCCGAGCTCAGAAGCACGGTCGTTCATCATTTGGACAAATCCCTCTTGGCTGCCGCCGATGTATTCTGCAATGACCAAGGCTGCGTCGTTTGCCGATGCAACCATCAGGCAGTAGAGAAGCTGCTCTAGCGTATAGGTTTCACCGGCGAGGAGGCCAGCAGAACTGCCGTCTGGATCCATAGATTCTAATGCAGTATCTGTGACGGTAATCTGATCCTCAAGATTACCTTGCTCTAAAGCCAACAGGCAGGTCATAATTTTTGTAAGACTGGCGGGTTCGCGTTGTTCATCAATATTTTTGGCATATACCATGGTACCGGTGTTGCGTTCCAACAGCAGAATGGCTTCTCCATCCAATTCCAAATCTTCAGAACTGGCCAACGAGGTATCTGCGTCCATGCCATAGGCGGATGGCTCCGTTCCGGTGCCTTGTGTGATTTCGCCAGTAATTTCAGCGGAAGCGGTGATGGTGGAACTTACAGATTCAGATGAATCCGCAGCCAGCACAGAGACAGGCTGTATGGTGACAAGTAAAGCCAACAATAACGCCAAAAGATTATATTTTTTCATAGTACACTCCTGACTTGGACGGCGTAAATCGCCGAAATTGTGAAATACATATGATTTTTGTCGAAAAAGTTAGCCCTATTATATCAGGATCATATTTCCGGTGTCAAGGTAAACCAAAGAATGATTTAAGAGACCAAATATAATAGTAGAGCCAGCGATGCGATAAAAAATATTAAAAAATTTTCATAAACCACTTGACAAATGCTTATGTTTGTATTATTGTAATATTGTACTAAGCAACTAATACAACAGAACAACTTAGGAGGTGCTTTATGGAGTGGCATTTTAACAGTGATGCACCGATTTATGCACAGCTGGTGGAACAGATGACCTTGCGAATTGTGACAGCGGTCTATATGCCCGGACAGCGGATGCCATCGGTGCGAGATCTGGCGATGGAAGCGGGGGTCAATCCCAATACAATGCAGCGTGCTTTAGGAGAATTAGAGCGAGAAGGGCTTGTATTCAGCCAAAGAACCAGCGGAAGATTTGTGACGGAGGATATCAAGATGATTGAAGAAGCGAAAAAAACATTGGCGTCCCAGCAGATTGAAACTTTTCTGCGGGCAATGGATCAACTTGGATTTCAGCCTAATGAAATTATTGAGCTGGTAAAGACAGCGCAAGAAAAGGAGGAGATGCAGAATGTCGCCAATTCTTGAATGCAGGGACCTATGTAAGAGCTATGGTCAGACACAAGCGTTGGAGCATGTCAACTTATCGATTGAGCCGGGCAAGATCGTGGGGTTGTTGGGGCCAAACGGCAGTGGCAAGACGACGCTGATTAAAATGGCCAATGGCCTTCTGACGTGGAACAGCGGGGCTTTATTGATTGACGGTATGGCTCCAGGACGGGAGACAAAGCAGATTGTATCCTATTTGCCGGAGCGGACGTATCTCTCCGATTGGATGAGCGCCAAACAGACGTTGGACTTTTTTGAAGATTTTTATCCGGATTTCCGTAGAAAAAAGGCGGAAGAAATGTTGGAACGTCTCAACATCCGGTTAGATCAAAAAATTCGGCAGATGTCCAAGGGAACTCGAGAGAAAGTCCAGTTGATTCTGGTCATGAGTCGAGAGGCAAAACTCTATCTGCTGGATGAGCCGATTGGCGGTGTAGACCCTGCCACCCGAGATTATATTTTAAATACCATTATTGGTAATTATAATCCGGAAGCGACTGTGATCATTTCAACCCATTTGATTGCAGATGTAGAGCAAGTTTTAGATGAAGTTGTGTTTATCAGTCAAGGACAAATCGTCCTGCAAAAGTCTGTGGATGAAATTCGTGAGGAGCAGGGAAAGTCGGTAGACCAGATGTTCCGGGAGGTATTCAGATGTTAGGAAAACTGTTGAAGCATGAATTCATGGCAACAGGCCGATTCATGTGGGTAATTTATGCAGCGATGGTGGCTTTAAGTGTTGGGGCCAATTTTTCGCTTCGGTATCTGGAAAGAGGAACCAATCAGATTTTAGAAGCATTGACCGTTTTGGTGACTGTGATATGGGCATTAAGTCTTGTGATTGGAATGGTAGCAACGATTGTGCTGATGGTGCGGCAATTTCAGAAGAATTTGCTCACGGACGAGGGATATCTCATGTTCACCCTGCCGGGAACAGTACATCATCTGGTGCTTTCTAAAATCATCGTAGCAGCTGTCTGGTTTATGGCCAGTATTGCGGTGATTATCTTGTGCTGCGTCATTGCCGTATTTGAAAGTTCTTTCCTCAGAGGGATAACGGAGTTCTTCCGGGCAGTGGCTGATGCGATGACGGT
>CABRZL010000105.1 GCA_902475435.1 uncultured Eubacteriales bacterium
CTACTAATTTACAAAACATATCGCTGTTGCCGTGATAAGAGAAGCCGATTTGCCGAATTTGTCCAGATTTCTGCTTTTGTAACAACCAGTCCCCTATTCCCATTTCGCACAGCGCCCGCCATGTATCGACATCTGTAAGCATATGCATCAGATAATAATCAATATAATCTGTCTGCAAACGCTTTAATTGTTCCTGAAAACACTTTTCTGCTGCATCCACAGACTGCATGAGATAATGTGTAAGTTTGGTTGCAATATATACCCTATCCCGACAATGGTTTCGCGCCAGTATTTTTCCCAACGCTGCCTCGCTTCCAGGATAGATATAGGCTGTGTCGAAATAATTAACGCCGCCCTCAATGGCCGCCATAAGTTCTTGCTCCGCCTTTAAAAGGTTAACACTTCCGCCTCTTTTGGTGAAACGCATGCATCCATAACCAAGAATTGAGAGTTTTGTCCCTCGGCGATCCACACGATATTCCATCATCCCTGTTCCCTGTCACGGTCAATTAAAAGTCGTATTGCGTCTACCGCCGTATCCACAGCCTCAGCTGTATCATAGCACTTTGGATCTTCCAGTCCCATCTCGCGGCGCGTTTGATTTGCAAACACGGCTAAAACAGATCCCACTCGAAGCCTTCGGACTGCTCCAACAATAAATAATGCCGCAGATTCCATTTCGCTGCATTTCGCTCCGCATCGGATCCAAGCATTCCATTTATCTTTAAGCTCATACCCAACAGCCATGGAATCCGGGTCATGCTGACCATAAAATGCATCTTTACACTGAACCACACCCAAGTGGTAACGGCTACCGCGAGCCTTTGCCGCATCTCGTAATGCCTCTACAACAGAAAAATCAGCTACCGACGGATATTCCATCGGCGCATATTCTCTGCTTGTCCCTTCCATTCGAATTGCACCTGTAGCAATTACGATATCGCCTCCCAAAACCTCCGGATCCATCCCTCCACTGGAACCCACACGAATAAATGTGTCAGCGCCGCAGTGCGCCAATTCCTCCATAGCAATGGCCGCTGACGGTCCACCGATTCCGGTAGAACACACGCTAACTGGTACGCCCTCTACCATACCAGTATAAATCTTAAATTCTCGGTGATAGGACACCAGATGATACTCATCAAATCGCTTTGCAATAATTTCGCAGCGTCCCGGATCACCGGGCAGTAAAATATACCGTCCAACATCACCGGGTTTAATTTTCAAATGGAATTCTTCATTTGGCGAATAGACCAGCGACATAACAAAACCTCCTTAAATGCTGATTCCATATTTTCGTATTTGTATTATAGCCTATTTCCCTTTCAGTTGCAACGGAGGATATAAACCCCAGAAATTCGGGCATACTGGAAAAAGGAGATGATTGTATGGAAATACGCACTGATCTAGCAGTAGAATCAAAGATTATTGAGGATGCCTCCGGCACACTTCCAAATGGCATCCGGCTTCAACGCCAGATGCACCATGGAATTGAAACTACCATTGTAGAACTCAAAACTCGTGCGGCATCGGAAGCTGTCGGAAAACCCAAAGGCACTTACATCACTGTAGAACTGGGTCGTGTGCTTCGACGTGAGAAGGAAAGTTTCGAAGGTGCTGTTTATACTATTTCTGAATATTTACAGAAAATGTTGTCGTTACCTAATAGTCTGCCCGTTCTAGTGGCCGGTCTTGGCAATCGAGAAGTGACACCTGATGCTATTGGTCCACTGACTGCAGATCATATTTTGGTAACCCGGCATATGATGCGGGAAATGCCAAAGGAATTTGGTCATTTTCGACCAGTTGGTGCCGTTATACCAGGTGTATTGGGAACAACAGGTATGGAAAGTGCGGAAACTGTGAGAGCCTTGACAGAAAAAATGGAAGCCGCTGCTGTCATCGCTGTAGACGCCATCGCAGCTCGAGATACCGAAAAGCTTTGCAGTACGATACAGCTTTCCAACACTGGCATTACTCCCGGCTCTGGCATTGGAAACAGCCGCTATGCACTGGACCGCAGTACATTGGGTGTCCCCGTCATTGCCATCGGCGTCCCAACGGTAACTGACGCAGCCACAATGGCCGCAGATCTGTTTCAACGCACCGGAATGAACGCAAATGAAGACCAACTCCGTCAAGTATCCACAGGCATGATTGTCACTTCCAGTGACATTGATCGTCGCGTTCGAGAAATCTCGCGTGTATTGGCCTATAGTATCAATTACGCACTTCAGCCACATCTCAGTTTAGAAGATCTTACGGATCTGACTTTTTAAATTTTTGCATAATTCACAAAAATGTCGGTTTTAATATGGTTATGTTAACACGATATTCATTTATTCAAATACGCGGTACAATAGCTTTCCTGTGGAAAACTCTGTGGACAATGTGTAAAACCCTTTGTATTTCCATGAATTCCATGTCCACTTACTTTGTAACTTAGGAAACTTTTATTTCTGCATATAGGAATGAATATTAAAAAATAATCACTTTGTTCTAAATATTATGTAAGGAAAACGTAACCTGCTATGTTTCTACGCCATCACTACCAGTTCGCAAAAAATCTGTATTTCCTCTTGACGGAAAAACAGAGAAACGGTAGAATAAATTAAATGTTCATCATGACATTGGAGGCGAAATGTATGGCAGTGAAATACATTTTTGTAACCGGCGGTGTTGTATCCGGTCTTGGCAAGGGCATTACCGCTGCAAGTCTTGGTCGTCTGCTTAAACAACGGGGTTTGAAGGTGACGATTCAGAAGTTTGATCCATACCTAAACGTAGATCCTGGTACTATGAGTCCATTCCAACACGGAGAAGTATTTGTCACTGATGATGGTGCAGAGACAGATCTGGATTTGGGCCATTATGAACGTTTTACCGATGAAAATCTGACAGTAAACTCCTCGGTAACATCTGGTAAAGTCTACTGGTCTGTACTCAACCGGGAACGCAACGGCGACTACTTAGGCGGAACCATTCAAGTAATTCCGCATATCACCAACGAAATTAAAGATCGCATATATCGCGTCGGAAAATCCTCCGCTACAGATATCATCATTACTGAAATCGGAGGCACTGTAGGCGATATCGAATCGCAACCATTTCTGGAAGCTATTCGACAAGTTGGCCAGGAAAATCCAAGAGAAGATGTCATGTATATCCATGTCTCTTTGGTTGTATCTATTCCAGGTTCCAATGAACTAAAAAGCAAGCCCACACAACATTCCTGCAAAGAATTACTTTCCATTGGTATCCAGCCTGATGTGATTGTTTGTCGGGCAGATCAGCCATTGACAGAGGATATCCGAAAAAAGATTTCCCTCTTTTGCAATATTCAGCCGGATGCAGTTATCCCCAATTTAAACGCTCCTGTTCTTTATGAGGTGCCTTTAATGCTGGAGGAGGCGGGGCTTGCAAATGTCGTATGCCGCCGACTTCAGTTAAATGTCCCGCAACCGGATCTTACAGAATGGACTGACATGGTGAGACGCGCTAAGACTTGTACCGGCTCGGTAGAAATTGCACTTGTTGGAAAATATATTCAACTTCACGACTCTTACTTATCCGTTGTAGAAGCACTCACTCATGGCGGTATTGAAAATGACATCAATGTAAATATTCGTTGGGTAGATTCTGAAGAGGTTACCGATACAAATGTGGCCGAACAGCTTTCCGGTGTAGACGGTGTTCTTGTTCCCGGGGGGTTTGGAGATCGGGGAATTGAAGGAATGATTTGTGCTATAAAATATGCCCGCGAAAACAAAATTCCTTATTTCGGAATCTGTTTGGGTATGCAGATGGCTGTAGTGGAATTTGCTCGCCATGTGGCCGGACTATCAGACGCACACTCCAGCGAATTATCAGAAACTGCCAATCCGGTAATTGATCTGATGCCTGAACAACGTGATATTACAGAGAAAGGCGGAACTATGCGTTTGGGCGCTTATGCCTGTAAAATTACAGATGAAAATACCTTTGCATTCCGTGCATATGGTGAACCTGTGATCTATGAACGGCATCGCCATCGCTATGAGTTTAATAATCTCTATCGAGACATGTTAGCAGAAAAAGGACTTACCTTCTCCGGACTAAGCCCTAGTGAAAAATTAGTAGAAATTATAGAATTAAAGGATCAGCCTTGGTTTGTCGGAGTTCAGTTTCACCCTGAGTTTAAATCTCGCCCCAACCGGGCTCACCCACTGTTTCGCGACTTTGTCGGCGCCGCAAAATCCCATAGTATGCTTTGATTTTGTTTGGACATATAGAAAAATTTCATAAAATTGCAATTTTCCTCTTGATTTTTCATCTTAAATTCTGTATAATTTTATTCTGCATGGTAGTTAAAGTCGGTATATTAACCGTATTAGTTCGATACGTGGAGGAGGTGTTTTCGTGCCCAATATCAAATCTGCCAAGAAAAGAGTTCTCATCTCCAAGGCTCAAAACGAGATGAACAAGGCCGCCAAATCTCTGCTTAAAACAAACGTTAAAAAGTTTGAGATTGCTGCTGCCTCCGGGGATAAGGAAGCTGCCGCCGCCGCCGCAAAGGTTGCCATCACTACGATCGACAAATCTGTCGGCAAAGGGATCCTTCACAAGAACAATGCAGCTCGCAAAAAGAGCAGCATTGCCCTAAAGCTCAATAGTCTTTGATTATGTGTTTAAGCCGTCTCAAATCTGTGATTTGGGACGGTTTTTCCTTGTCCCTTTGTTATAAATATTATATAATACAAATGAGCATACATGCTGGAGGTTATATTATGAATTACGCAGAAGAATCTCTAAAACTTCACTATCAATGGCACGGGAAATTGGAGACCGTCCCCAAAATGGAAATTAAGACAAAAGAGGATCTGTCTCTGGCATATACGCCTGGTGTTGCCCAACCCTGTATTGAAATTCAAAAAGATCCTAACAAAAGTTATGAGCTGACAGGACGCTGGAATACTGTTGCCGTTGTTACAGATGGTACAGCGGTACTTGGGCTCGGAGATATTGGCCCCGAAGCCGGGATGCCTGTAATGGAAGGAAAATGTGTTCTATTTAAAGCATTCGGAAATGTGAATGCCATTCCTCTCTGTCTTCGCACAAAAGACGTAGATGAATTCGTTCGAACTGTATCACTTCTTTCGGGTTCCTTTGGTGGTATTAACTTGGAAGATATCTCTGCTCCCCGTTGTTTTGAGATTGAGCAAAAACTTAAAGCCTGTTGCGATATTCCCGTTTTCCATGACGATCAACACGGTACTGCAATTGTTGTGCTTTCTGCTATGATTAATGCGTTAAAGCTCGTTGGGAAAAGAATGGATGAAATTAAAGTAGTGACCTCCGGAGCCGGGGCCGCAGGAATCGCTATTATTAAACTGTTAATCTCCATGGGATTAAAAAATGTAATCATGTGCGACCGCGTTGGCGCTATTTATGAAGGACGTGAACATCTGAACCCCGCAAAAGAAGAGATTGCTGCAATTACCAACACAAACCATGAAAAAGGCTCATTGGCCGATGTAATTTGCGGTGCAGACGTCTTCATTGGCGTATCCTCCCCCAATACAGTAACCCCAGATATGGTCCGTACGATGGCTTCTGATGCAATTCTCTTTCCCATGGCGAATCCAATCCCCGAAATCATGCCCGACGAGGCACTTCGTGCAGGTGCCGCTGTAGTTGGTACTGGCCGCAGTGATTTCCCAAATCAAATCAACAATGTGTTGGCTTTTCCTGGTGTTTTTCGTGGTGCTTTTGATGTGCGGGCCCGTGATATCAACGACGAAATGAAGTTGGCTGCAGCTTACGCATTGGCTGATCTGGTTGCTCCGGAAGAACTAACCAAAGACTATATCATCGTGCCAGCTTTTGATCCGCGTGTTGGTCCTGCTGTGGCAAAAGCTGTGGCAAAGGCCGCACGGCAAACTGGAGTCGCACGTATTTAATTTATTCTCTCGGGACGACTGTCCCAGTATGGGAGGTGACACTCTATGGCACTCTCTGACCCCGTATGTACATTAAAAGGGGTTGGCCAGGCTAAAGCTGCTTTGTTAGAAAAACTGGGAATCTTCACACTGAAGGACCTAATTGACTACTTTCCACGCCAGTATGAAGATCGGACCAAATTTTCCTCCATTTCTGAACTTTTACCTGGAGAAGCCCGTTGTTTTATTGCTACAGTCGTTACGCTCCCACGAACAAGTTATATTCGAAACGGGCTCAATATTACACGATGCACAGTAGCGGATAGTTCTGCAAAAATACGAATTACATGGTTTAATCAGCCATGGATGAGCAAAAATCTAGAGATTGGAACAGACTATTGCTTTTACGGAACAATTTCCGGCGATGAACAAAATCACCAAATTGTGAATCCTGTTACAGAATCACTGGACTCACCGCCCAATGCTACACGCTGCATCATTCCAGTATATCCCCTTACAAAGGGACTTACCTCAAAATCACTTCAATATCTAATTTTTCTGGTTTTGGATCAGGAAACTCTGCCGGAATATCTT
>CABRZL010000106.1 GCA_902475435.1 uncultured Eubacteriales bacterium
TCTACGATAGGAATCCTCGGTGGAACCGGTTCCTCCAAAACTTCTTTAATTCAGCTGATTTCCCGGCTCTATGATGTAACAGAAGGGCGCGTCCTTGTGGGTGGTAGGGACGTCCGGGAATATGATCTTACTGCGCTGAGAGATCAGGTTGCAGTCGTCCTGCAAAAGAACGTTCTGTTTTCTGGCACCATTAAAGAAAACCTGCGCTGGGGAGACAAAAACGCCAGCGATGAGGAACTGGTCCGCGTTTGCCAACTTGCACAGGCAGACGAGTTCATTCGCCAGTTTCCAAAGCAGTATGATACATATATTGAGCAGGGCGGTACAAATGTATCCGGCGGTCAAAAACAGCGCTTATGCATTGCCCGTGCTCTGTTAAAGCGGCCCAAAATCCTAATTTTGGACGATTCTACATCTGCTGTTGACACAAAAACAGATGCGCTGATCCGCAAAGCCCTTCGTGAAGAACTCCCTGATACTACAAAAATTATTATTGCGCAACGCGTTTCCTCCGTAGAAGATGCCGACCAAATTATTGTTCTAGATGGTGGAAAGATTGTCGAGCAGGGTACCCATGCAGAACTGATGGAACTAAACGGCATCTACCACGAAGTCTATGAATCTCAAACCAGAAGTAAGGAGGCAGTATGACTATGAATCGGACACAGCCCTCCAGAGCTCATACTTTTTTTCGTCTGCTGGCTTACCTGTTCCAGCACTATAAACTTCAGCTTATTGTCGTTGTGATATGCGTGATTATTGGCTCCATTGCATCGGTTATTGCCACTATGTTTTTGCAGCGCCTAATCGACAATTGCATTACTCCCGGTATTACGCAAGGTCTAGACGCGGTATGGTCTGACTTCATTTCAATTATTATAACAATGGGCGCTATTTATATATTGGGCGTATTGGCATCATTTTTATACACACGGATCATGGCCGCCGTAACGCAGGGGACGCTCATGCATTTACGGGATGACATGTTTAACCACATGCAGTCACTTCCGATTCGATATTTTGATACCCATGTCCACGGCGATATTATGAGTACCTACACCAATGATACGGACGCCATCCGCCAATTGATCGGCCAGAGCATTCCCACTTTAATTCAGTCGGGACTTACATTTATCGCCATATTTTTAATGATGCTTTACTACAGCATTTGGCTCACAATTGCAGTCTGTGCCTTTATTTTCATCATGCTTATGATGACCAAAAAGCTGGCCGGCGCGAGCGCCTTCCATATGGTGGACCAACAAAAATCTCTGGCAGAAGAGGAAGGTTATATTGAGGAATCTATCGAAGGCCAGCGGGTCATCAAGGTATTCTGCCATGAGGAAGAAAGCAAAAAAAGATTTCTTGAAATCAATGAAGAACTATTTCACAACAGTGAAAAGGCAAACCAATACGGTAACATTTTGATGCCCATACTTGCCAACATAGGCAACCTGATGTACGTCATTCTGGCGGTAATCGGCGGACTGCTTGTTTATTTCGGTGCGACAAACGTCTGTCTCACCGGCGTCAGTCCCGTCACAATCGGTGTCATTGTCTCGTTCCTGGGCATGTCCCGTCAACTGTCGCAGACCATTGGTCAGGCTTCTATGCAAACCTCTCTAATCGCCATGGGTATTGCCGGCGCCACCCGTGTATTTGAGCTGATGGATGAAACTCCGGAACAGGACGAAGGCTATGTGACCCTGGTGCATGCCCGTAAAAACAGCGATGGCACCATAGAGGAAAGCCCTGTTCCCACCGGTATGTGGGCCTGGAAGCATCCTCATCGCAGCGACGGTTCTGTAACGTATACAGAACTCCGTGGTGATATTCAATTTGAGGACGTGGATTTCGGCTATACACCGGAGAAACTTGTATTGCATGACATTTCCCTTTATGCAAAACCTGGCCAGAAAATCGCATTTGTAGGCGCTACCGGTGCCGGAAAGACCACCATTACCAACTTAATCAATCGGTTCTACGATATCACAGACGGTAAAATACGCTATGACGGCATCAACATCAGCAAAATCTGCAAACCGGACCTGCGCCGCTCCCTGGGTATTGTTCTGCAAGATGTGAATCTTTTCACCGGAACCATCATGGATAATATCCGCTATGGACGTTTGGACGCCACAGATGAAGAGTGCATCGCCGCCGCCAAACTCGCCAATGCAGACAGCTTCATTCAACGGTTGCCGGATGGTTATCAGACCATGCTGACCGGAAACGGCTCCTCCCTCTCTCAGGGACAGCGTCAGCTTTTATCCATCGCGCGTGCGGCCGTAGCGGATCCCCCGGTCATGATTCTTGATGAAGCGACTTCTTCCATTGATACACGTACAGAAGTGCACGTCCAACAGGGTATGGATAATCTCATGGAGGGCCGCACCATCTTTGTGATTGCACATCGGCTTTCCACCGTTCGGAACAGTCAGGCGATCATGGTGCTCGATCATGGCCGCATTATTGAGCGCGGCACCCATGACGACCTGATCGAACAAAAAGGCGTCTATTATCAGCTATATACCGGCGCTTTTGAATTGGAATAATTCCAAACAAAAACAAGCAGGCGCAACAAGTAAGGGTGAAGGTTTATGCCTTCCCCTTTCTTCTATGTATCGTTTCAAAAACGTATATTCCGGGATTATCCCTTTCCCACTGCGCACACCTTTTCCTCAAATTTCGACCAATCGAGTTTCTGGCCACAGCGGTCACAATAGGCCTGATATTCACGCTCCAGTGTTGTTTGACAGCGAGGACATACCGGATAACTGTTGATACCGTCCAAGCTCCGCATGTATTTCAGTTGTGAAACGGCCATCGGAGATCGGTAAGAAAGCGCTTCGGATGCCGGGCTGATTCGCAGCAGTTCATTTGGAGTTTTGTCAAATCCGGTACAAAGCTTCTCCAAGGTAATGATGGATGGCGTCGACTCCCTTCTGACAATACTGCCAAAAATCTGGAGCTCAAATCGCAGCGCTCGGCGGCACTTTCATAACTGAGTTTGTCCTGATCGCAAAGTTGCAGAATGGAAACGGATAAATTGTCTAAAAACATTGAAATACCACGCTTTCTTTAGAATGTTTTTAGACTAATTTCATGGCCGTGTTCTCTCAAGGAAGGATCGTTCCTAAATTATCCATGGAAGTTTATAGGTAAATTCCATTTAAATATATTTATTCAGAACAGTAAATTGTTACACAAATTTATGTGAAAATTTGCACAAAAAACCTCCTCAGTATCGTCAAAAACTGAGGAGGTTTTTATGGTTGTTATGGTAATGGTAAAAGGTGTTTTTTCAAAAGTTAGGTATAAGGTGTAACATAGGTCCCTGTATCACTGCCGGAGCTGTTTGCAGCTTTAAACGTTACCGACGCATAATATTTTTTCCCAGGTATCCCTTGATATGTAACAGAACCAGCATAAGATATGCGATTATAGCCCATCATACCAGGCGTGGTGTCGTACTCAAATGTTTTGACCGTGGCGCCGCTGGAATCCTTGATCCGAATCGTGGTTGCCCCCACACTGGTCATTCTCCCTGTCGCCGTGACGTCAAACGTCACTTCCACAGTTCCGTTTGTTTCGGAGATCGACGCAAAATATGCGGCCAGATATTCGCTGGCCCGAGGCATGATCACATCCTCCGCAGGTGCTTCTGTCTCAATTTCTACCGCCGATGCCGGCGTTGGAACGGCGCAGAACATGGCCAGGGCCAAAAAGAGGGCAGCCAGCCGTCTGAATGTTATTTTCATAGTTTCACCCCATGTATATGGAATCAATGATATCATACAGATCTTCTTCTGACGAAACATTCAGAATCTCACACTCATATCCGGCGTTTACCCAGACAGCCGAGTACTTTCCCTTATTGGTCATAATGTGATGCTCAATCCCCCCAACGTCGTAAACATCTGGTGCATCCGAATCCTTTTCCAGGACAGCCGATGATTCATAACTGGTGGCTCTGATCCGAATCGAGATGAGTTCGTTCCCCTTCTGGTAGTGTGCAGCAAACAAAGGACCTTTTTCCATCACAAGTAACTCCACAGCTTCATACCCCTCTGGAAGATATTTGGGAACAAGCTGTGCTGTTATGCCATGTTCATCCAATGCCGTCTGCAGTTCTGCATATGCATCATTTCGCTCCACAGTTGTGGAAGCCACATAATCCGGGAACGAAAGGCCAAAAGTCTCGTTTGTCCAGTTGGCAAGCACCTGAAACACATTGACGCCAGATGCCTGTACCACAAACAGCCCAAAGACTGCCACAAAAACCGCCACCAGCACGCCGTACCTAAGGGGGCGCAAACGGCGGACCTTCCTGGCGGGCTTGTCCGGCGCATTTTCATGCAACATGGGAAATTTATCGTGAAAGTTTCGTAAAGAATCTTCTGCTGTAATGATTTCTTTGCACGGGTTTCGTCTGTCCAGCTCATCCAAATAAGCGTCGATCAGCGCAAGCGTATCCTGGTCTGCCTCTGCTTCATCCAGTATCAGCTCGGACACCCTGTCTTGCAGTTCTTCTGTAGACAGGTTTGCTAGATGTGATTGGATTTGAGTGGCACGATCATTACCCATGCATTCTGAACAGTACCGATTCTCAGACATCTAAAACACCTCCTATTATATATATTTATTGAGGGTGCTGTTTTATTACACAAAATCTCAAAAAAATTCAAAAAAACTCAAAAATTATAGATTTCTTAAAAGCAGTTCTTCGCAGTGCTTTTTCGCACGAAATACTCTCGTACGACTGGCCGCCAAGGATATATGTAAACGCTCCGCTATTTCCTCATGGGTCAATCTTTCTTGAAAATACCAGATCAACAACTGACGTTCACTGGAGGTAAGCTCTTTGGGCAAAATCAAGTCGAAGGGTTCTTCCGTCGGAGGAGCCTGAAAATCGTTCAACTGACCAAGGGAGCATTCCGTTCTGCTTGCTCTTTTCAACTCATTCCCGATCAGATTCTTCATCGTCTGCGCAAGCCATCCATCGGGATTCTTTTCTTTGTTTTCGCTATCAGGGCTGGATAAGTATGTGAGAAACGCGTCATGAACAAGTTCTTCTGAACGTTCGGTGCTATACAGAACAGCTTTGGCCATTCTAAACAGCCTTTTGTAATTTCTTAAATACAACTCGTCAAAGAGTCCCTGTTCTCGTTTTCCCATAAAACACTCCTACTGATAATTATTATTATCAACGTTTCGACCTTTTTTGTCAATGGTTTTGTGTAATCGTGTCATATGAGGGCGTACAAGCCATTTTTAGCAATTTTATTGTTGCAAATTAGTATTTTCTTTTCCATCGTTTTGCGCGGATTTTGTGAAAAAGAAAGCTGTTGGAAATAATCCAAGCAGCTCTGTTGGGTTTGCGCATCCTTGTTTTACCAAAAACATTGCTTTCAAAATTGTGTTAGCTATGCTACAATTCAACTGGAAGGAAAACCAAGGGATAAAATGGTAGACTGGAAATACCGATGTAGAATGAAACCATACCGGCAAAACTAAGGAGGTCTTTATGAAACGCATCTTATCCTGTATTCTATGTTTCACCATACTATGTGGATGCAGTTCGACCAGCTCATCTACCTCCGCAGAGACATCCGGCAAATTGGTACTGGCATGTTGGCAGGCAACGCCACAAGTGGTGTTTTTGGTGGAAATGTACAACAGCACCTATCCGGAGCATCCAATTGAAATTAAGGAATATGACAACCCTGATCTTGATGTGGACGAAGCGTTGCGGCAGATGGATGCGGCGCTGGTTGCAGGGGACAAAGCCGACTTATATTGTTTTGGATCGTTGGATTTACAGCGATTGATCAACGGTGGCCTGATCGCGGATTTAACCCCCTTTGTCGAAGCCGACTCTGATTTTGATGACAAAAACTATTATATGGACATTTTGGATATGTTCCGGCAAAAAGGAAAGCTATATGAAATGCCTTGTTTTTTCCAGCTTGCAGGCATATGCCTGCCCGACGGCATTGTTCCGGATGAAATGACTGGATGGACCGTGCAGGAATATATTGATTTTGATACTGCATTGAAGGCGAAAAATCAGACTGTGCTTTCTATGGCCCCAGAATCAATGCTAGCTTTTATGGTGCAATAACTCTATTGATGCGTTTATCTCGGAAAACCGAAGTAGTTGCAATTTTGAAAACGAGGATTTCTATGAACTGCTCAATTTTGTAAAGGACTATGCAAATGGAAACGGTGGAGACTCTGTTGGTATGGATACATGGGTGATGGGAATTTTCTCCTATGTCAACGACATCAAAGAACTGGGAACACAGCCCCAATACGTCGGTTATCCGGATGCGGAGCGGAATGGTCCGTGCGTCATGAGCCTGGTCAGTTATGGAATATCCAGCACCACGGAATATCCTGATGAATGCTGGAACTTCATCAAAATCACATTGTCAGATAAAGCTTATTTAAACGCAGGAATATTA
>CABRZL010000107.1 GCA_902475435.1 uncultured Eubacteriales bacterium
TGACCCTATGCGCTGGGTGGGGCTGATGAACACGCTGAAGGCGCAGGCGGAGGAAATTGTTTTGTCAGAAATAATCTTCAACTAATTTGGAAAATTGGAAAAAGTAAAATGGCTGTGTTCGTTAAAAACGAAGAAACCATATCTTCTGCAATACATTTCTCCAACAAAAAAACTCCGGTACATCCCAAACGGTTGTATCGGAGTTTATGGATCAAGATGGTAATCGTCAAATAGCGGCGACTGGAAGAAGTCGCACAGGGTAATGCCCAGTCCCTGGCACATTTCATGGATGATCCGTAGCTTCACGGATTCATACGAACAGTTGATAACGTTCCCTATGGTTGATTTCGGAACCCCGCTTTTAATAAAAAGCTGGTACTGTGTCATGTTCCGTTCTGAAAGAAGTTCTGTCAGTCGTTTACTCACGGCTTCATTTAGCTGCATCCGCATCACCACCAATCCCTGCCACTGTACTAATTATTATATGGCGGTATGTTGGAAATTTAGTCCCTGTACCTGTACTAATTGAATGTTTTGTAGTAGAATGTTTGTGTTGTCAGGAAGATGGTGATTATAAAACTTGTGCGTCATGGGAGCGGCAAGGGGCACATCATCCATCATAAACGAGTTGGTGTTCTGAACACACAAAACAGGGAGGCGTGGTATGAACAAAAAGAAAATAATCGGATTAGCCGGTGCTGTCGTGGTCTGTATTCTGGTCTTTGTATTTATCGTGATAAGAGGCAAATCACCAAATCCAGCAGAGAACCCGGAGGAAATGTTGGGACGGATTGAAAACGCTTTAGGAGATGAGTACAAGAAGCAATCCATGACGGAATTAGTTGCCACCCTCAAATATGGAGACGAGGAGGGCAATGAGATCAACTATTACATACTCAAAACCACCTATTATGAAGCCGATCCTGCGGAAATAACGGGACTAAACACAGAGGCAATCAAACTAATCGTTAATCCTGCCCGGGCCGATTCCTGCCAGAAAATGAAAATTCAGGATTGGGACGCTGCCCTTTATGAAAGAGGGGAACTATCCTACCTGTGCTGGACATATTCGCCGGAGGTGAGCTATATCCTGGAATATAGCCCCTATGCGTTTGCGGATGAAGAAATCATAAAAATGGCGGAAAGTGCAAAGCCCATAAATGAAGAATAGACAGACGCCGGACACGGCGGCCCGCTGGCCGTTGCATCCGGCGTCTTTATTATGGCTTGTTTCTATGCATTTAGAACCCCAATACGGCGGCAACGGGATAAAGAATACCGCCGCCCCAGCAACCACGCCGGAAAAGCCTTGAAATTTCAGTCGTTTTCAGACTCTAAATGCGTAGGTTGGCGGGCTGTTTGGACATAGCAAAGCCCCGGCAGCGTGGCCGGGGCCTGATGATCTTTACTTAATTCCATGAAGATTCCTGTATTCCCTGGGGCCGAGGCCATAGACTTTCTTGAACAATTTTGCAAAGTGGCCGGAATTGTGATACCCGACTTTAGCCGCAATCGTAGCAATTCCATAATCAGAATTTTTTAGCAAAATCAGCGCCTGGTTTAACCGCAATTCCTTGAGATATTCATACGGCGTTGTCCCATAATACTTCCGAAATGCCAGTTGATACCGTGCTGTACTCATACCCGCTATCTGGGCAAGTTCTTCCCCTGTCGGGTATGCGGCCAGATCATTTTTCATCACCGTTACCGTTTTTCTTAAATTGCGGATGTCTTTATAATCCAGCTTTACAGAAATATGCTTTTGCTCCTGCTCCATGCCTTTCACAACAAGAGAAAGAAGCTCCATTACTTTGCTTTCCAGATAGATTTTCAGCGTATGCCCCTCTGCCTGACAATCCCGTATCTGCTGGAACACAAAGTTGAGTTCCGGCAGACTGGGGTTTTTGAGAATGTAATCCCTTGCAGAGTTGAGAAGTTCGGCGTTGTTCCTGTCATGCAGCCGAAAATAAGTATTGAAGTATTTGGGCGATAGAATCACTTTCGTAAAACGAACAGGCTTCCCGCCCTCGCAATAGGTGTAAGTTTTCTTCTGTGTGTTTAGATAGCAATAAATCCCCTTATCCACCTGATTCTTTTTCCGTCCACCAATCTTGAAAGAACTGCTGTCCGTTTCAAACTGGCTGATCTCCATATAGTCCTCTGAAATTTCAGTGATCTTTTCAAAGGTGTCCTTGGGCGTATAGTCACCAATCAAAATCAAAAGAAGATCGTCCTCAAACTCGATCAGTTGGAACGTGCCGTTTCCGTATTCGGAAAGCATACGGTAGAAAAAAACACCGTCGCCGCAAAGCTCCTGCACCCTTGCAAAGTGCATGGCTTCGGGGAGCTGTAACAAATAGTCAATTACAGATGGAACCATTGTACCGCCGCCTCCTTTCTCTACTTGATAGTATATCATACCGGCTTTCTGCGCGCTACTTCAAAAAAAGGTGACAATCCAATATTTATCGGTCACGATTTTATAAAATATATGAAACAAAAACGCTGAAAACCCCAGAAATATCAGCACTTTCAGCGTTTTTCAAAATGCAAACAGTAAAGCGGGGTGGCTATTGAAATTTCCACTTCGTGCGGGTAAAGTAGATTGTGTCAGGTTAGCAAAATCTAACTGGCACATTTCAAAGAAAGGGGTATCGTTTCGATGGAACAAAAACGAACCGGATTATCATACGTTTTTACTCTTGCGAAAGAGGAGCGCGGCAAGTTAAGCCTTGGGATGCTGCTGGCGGTCTTTTCGTCGGCCCTGTCTTTCGTCCCGTATTTGGTAGTCTACCAAATCCTGCTTCTGATAATCAAGCAGGAGGTGACGCTTCCCGCAATGCTTGGTTGGGCCGGAATCGGCATTGCCGCAGCAGTCTTACAGGCAATCCTGACATCCTTTGCCGGTATCTGCTCTCATACGGCGGCTTTCAACACCATGCACAGAATCAAGGTCAGAGTATTGGAGCATATGTCCAAATTCAACCTTGGATTCTTTCAGGAACACGCGCCCGGACAGATCAAAACAACCTTGTTTGATGATGTGGACAGGATTGAAACCTTTCTGGCCCACAGCACTTTGGAACTGGCCCAGGCAATCGTCGTTCCTCTGATGATGTTCATTTTCATGCTGCGGCTGAACTGGATTATGGCGCTTATCATGCTGGTTCCTATGATCTTGGGGATTGCAATTCCGATGGCCCTCATGGGGCGCTACCCGGATTTGACGGACGAGTTTGCAGGCGATACGGAAAAGCTGAACGCTTCCGCAAATGAATTTATCACCGCTATGCCGGTTATCAAAATGTATCACCTTACAGCCGAAAAATTTGAGCAGTACCGAAATTCCTTGAAGATATATACAGACTGTTGGATTAAGATGTGTGAATCGTCCTGCAATCCGCTGTCTATCGCTCTTGTGGTTTTGGATTCTGCCATTCTGTTCACGCTGCCGGTGGGCGGTTGGCTGTATCTGCGTGATTCGCTGTCTGCGGCATCGTATCTTCTCTTTATTCTGCTGACTATGTGCTTTTTCACGTCTTTCCTGAACATGGTGACGATTGCTATGCAGTCTATGGAGCTGGGCAGCGGCCTTGATAATGTGAAGAATATCATGGATATGGAAACCATGAAAAGCGGACAGCAAACCCTTTCCAAAACCGGCTGTTATGGTATTGACTTTGACAATGTGACCTTTAACTACACACAAGGCGGAAAGGATGCGTTGTCCGACGTTGATATTCATTTGGAACCGGGCAGCTTAAATGCTTTTGTCGGCCCGTCCGGTGCTGGCAAGACGACGGCGGTACAGCTCCTTGGCCGCTATTGGGACGTGAGCAGCGGGACAATCAAGATTGGCGGCGTCCCGGTTACAGAACTTCAAACCGAAAATCTTTCTGACTTAACCGCGTTTGTATTCCAGGATGTATTTCTTTTGGAGGACACGCTTCTTGAAAATATCCGTATGGGAACAGATGCTACCGAGGAACAGGTACGCCAGGCGGCAAAGGCGGCGCAGATTGACGATTTCATTATGAGCCTGCCGAAAGGATACGCAACGAGAATAGGCGACGAGGGAGTGAAATTATCCGGCGGCCAGCAGCAGCGGATTTCGATTGCGCGGGCCATTTTGAAAGACGCGCCTATCGTTGTTTTCGACGAGGCAACTTCCTATTCAGACATTGAGAACGAACACAAAATACAGCTTGCACTCCAAAACCTCCTGCGAGGAAAGACCACGATTATGATTGCCCACAGGCTTCATACCATCCGCAATGCGGATAAAATTTTTGTCTTTCAGGATGGAAAAGTTGTCGAACAGGGAACGCATGATGAACTGATCGCCAGCGGAAGTACATACAGCCATATGTGGGACACCTATACAAGAGAAACTATCGGGGAGGAGTGAAAAGACTATGTTACGCAGTATTCAGAAATTGATTGGTGACAAACGAAAGCAGTTGATATTTCCTATTTTCCTTATGTCACTGGACGCCATCGGAAGCCTTGTCATGTACCTTATGCTGTATTTTACCGTAATTCATCTCCTGAACGGTTCTCTGACAGGTGGGCTTGTACGAAACTATACCATTGTATGCCTTATCAGTATAATTCTCCGGCTGATTATTTACCGTAGCGGCTATTTTCTCTGCTTTTCCAGAGGGGCCGAAATGTGCAGCGGCCTACGCTTGGATTTGGCAAACCATTACCGTTCTCTAAGCCTTGGCTATTTTAATCAAAACAGCAGCGGGTATCTGCTTAGTACACTGACAAAGGATTTAAGCAATTTTGAACTTGTATTGACCCATACGCTGCCCTCTATCGTCAAAACATTGGTCATGGGCTGCCTGATCTTGGTTGGAACCTTTTTTATCAACTGGAAACTGGCGTTGGCCGAGTGCGTGGTAATTCTGATCGCGCTGCCGGTTTTGAATTGGGGCAACCGGCTTGTAGAGACGTACGGAACGATCAAGCGTGATCTGACTTCTAAAATGATCTCTATTGTTCTGGAATACATCAAGGGCATGAAAGTGTTCAAGTCTGCAAATATGACAAGTACGCACTTCACAAGAATGTCTGATACGTTGGAGGACATACGGAAAACCAGCGTACAGGCGGAAGTAAAAACCGCCGCCCCCACAAGTATGTATTCTATCATTGCAAATTTCCTTTTGCCGTTTGTCCTGCTGATTGGAAGCTATCTGTTCCTTGGCGGTACGATTGCTTCTGAACTGCTTGTGGCGTTTATGCTTATGAGCCTTGCGCTTTCTGCGCTGCTGATTGCGTTTGAACATTCGTATAACCTGCTGAAAGAACTGAAACTTGCCACTTCTAATCTGGAACAGGCATTTGACACAAAGCCGCTATCCTACAAAGAAGAAAAGGTAAAGCTCTCGCACTTTGATATTACCTTTGAAAACGTGAACTTCTCCTATAACCAGCAGGCCGATGTTTTACACAATATCAGTTTTCATGCCCCGGAGGGAAGCACTACGGCGCTGATCGGGCCGTCCGGCTCCGGCAAATCTACGGTTGCTAATCTGATCGCCCGGTTTTGGGATGTGACAAAAGGCTGCGTCCGCATTGGTGGGCAGGACATACGGGAGCTAAATCCTGACGGACTTTTGCACTATATCAGTGAGGTATTCCAGGAAAACACTTTGCTGTCCGATACGATTTACAACAATATCAAAGCTGGCCGTGAAGATGCTACCGAACAGGAAGTGATTGCGGCGGCAAAGGCGGCCCATTGTCATGAATTTATCGAAAGACTGCCTAATGGCTATCAGACCCATCTTGCCGAGGGCGGCAACACCCTGTCTGGCGGTGAAAAACAGCGGATTGCTATTGCAAGGGCAATCTTAAAGGACGCGCCTATCCTGCTTCTGGATGAATCAACGGCTTCTCTGGACGCTGACAATGAAGCAAAGATCAATCAGGCGTTAGACCGCCTGATGAAAGGGAAAACCGTTTTCGTGATTGCCCACCGTCTGAACACTATTCAGAACGCAGATCAGATTATTGTGCTGAATCAGGGACGGATTGAAGAAACGGGAACGCATGAAGAACTGTTAAGAAAGAAAGGCCATTACTACGAAATGGTGCAGGAACAGCAGAAAGCAAGAGAATGGATTGTAAAGGGGGCATAAACAGGAGCCGGTAAAGGAAGTAATACCGATGGGGCTACTTGACCTATTACTGGTTGCTGTCGGTCTATCAATGGACGCTTTCGCGGTTTCAGTATGCAAAGGTTTGAATACCAAAATGCACCCAGTAAAAACAGGGCTTGGCAGGGCTATATTTTGGTGGATTCC
>CABRZL010000108.1 GCA_902475435.1 uncultured Eubacteriales bacterium
CCAGCCGTTTGATGACTTCCCGCAGTGTTCCGGGGTGTCGAGGACAAATAGGAACACTTTGAAATACGGGCCGTACAGCAGGACGGGCCAATGAAAACAGGAGGATTGTTTTATCTCTCCCTGGCCTTCATTCTGTTCTGCTGTCCGGCTCTACATAGGCGGCACCTGCCGCCTGCATTTCAAAGGGAGGTCATAAAGCATGAACAGAACATATCATCGCGGCGATATGTACTATGCCGATTTGGGCCGGGGAATCGGCTCCGAGCAGGAAGGTTATCGCCCTGTCCTTATTATTCAGAATGATACTGGAAACAAGCACAGCCCCACGGTCATTGTGGCAGCCATATCCAGCAAAGTGGACGCCAAGGCCAAGCTGCCCACCCATTACCTTCTCAAAGCAGAGAACGGCCTGGAGCTGCCTTCTCTGGTGCTGATGGAGCAGCTCCGCACCATTGATAAAAGACGGCTGGAAACGTACATCGGACATCTGGAGGAACAGCATATCCGCCGGCTCAACCGCGCCCTGGCAGTCAGCGTGGGATTGATCGAAGAAACACCGAAAAACTTAATCATGTGCCTTTGTCCGGCCTGTGCCAATAACTTCTACGGCACAGGCTCTTATTATTTGCGCAGGCTCCACCCTGGCCGGGTGGAAAGGGACATCTGCACCTACTGTGGCCAGCGGCCTGGTTTTGATTATGAAGTAGTAAAAAAGAAGGAAAGGAAGTGAAGATTGGATATGGAAAAGCTGATTACTCGTAAGGAGGCGGCAAAATTGTTGGGAATCAGCCTTGCCACCTTGGATGAAGCCAGAAACAGCGGTTTGATTTCCTATATTCAATATGTACCGAATGGGTGCGTATATTTCACTTCTGCCTACCTTCAGGAATATGTTGCTAAATGCACCTATCGGGCAAAACCTGTGGAAAAGAAAGCAACCTACCGAAATGTGCGAGGAAACAAATCGCACCTTTGAGCAAATCGTGCGGTTTTGGTAAAACAAAGATACAACACTGATTGCATTTGGAGGTAGAAAAATGGCAGCAAAAAGAAAACGAATTCCCAGGTACAGCAAAGTCCAGATAAATGGGCATGAGTATTACAAAACAGATATTGAGGACGCAGATGGCAAACGGGTGATTCTTTACGGAAAAACCCGCGAGGAAGTTTACGACAAGGAAATGGCGGCTCTTGAGCAAATCGACAACGCCACATTCCGGCGTAAATCCCCCACGGTCGCCGAGTATTGTGAAAAGTGGCTTCTGATGCAGTCCGTCCATATCCGTGCCACCACATTGATTGATTATACATCCAAGGTGCGGCGGCATATTATCAAGGAGCTGGGTGAGAAACGAATGGCCGATGTAACCCTGGATGACATCCAGGTTGCCCTTGTGCCAGTCTCTAAAAAGTCGGCTTCAGTCTATAAGTCCGTGGTAATCCTCTACAAGTCTATTTTCCGGGCGGCCAAGGAGAGCCATGTGATTGATACAAACCCGACGATATACCTTGAGGCAAAAGGTGGAGGCGTTCCGCAGGAGGAGCGGCAGGCTTTGACGGATGAACAGGTAGAACGGCTTTTGGACGCCATTCGTGGGTTGCCGCCCTATGTATTTGTGATGATTGGCCTGTATGCCGGGCTGCGGCGGGAAGAAATCCTTGCACTGCAATGGGATTCGGTATATCTGGATACAGATGCGCCGTATTTGACGGTCCGGCGGGCGTGGCACACGGAACATAATAGGCCGGTCATTCTCACAGAGTTAAAAACGAAGGCTGCGGAGCGGAATATCCCTCTCCCGGATCGTTTGGCAGAGTGCTTGAAAGCGGCAAAGAAAAAATCGACATCAGACTATGTAATTGCCAACCAGGATGGAGAGCCGTTGTCTTATACGCAGTTTAAGCGGCTTTGGCAGTATATCGTGACACGGACAGCAAAACCGAGGATAGCTCGCAAACTTGTGGATGGGAAATATGTGAAGTATATGCTTTACCCGAAGCTGGGTGAAAAAGCACGGAACAATGGTCATGTGGTATATAGCCTGGATTTTGACGTTACGCCACACATGCTTCGTCATACCTACATCACAAATTTGATTCATGCTTCGGTAGACCCGAAAACAGTTCAATACTTGGCTGGCCATGAGAGCAGTAAGATCACGATGGACATTTATGCGAAGGTAAAGTACAACAAGCCGGAGCAACTGGCAGGAGTTTTAAGCGGAGCCTTTGCAGAATGGGATGGCGGTGAATACGAAGCGGCACAATAATTTGACGGAAAACGTACAAAGGGCGGGGAGTGTTCCCCGCCCTTTGCGTTTCCCAGAATCGCACCTTTGATAGAGCCATGATTTTTCAGTATAAAGAAGGTATCGGCGCTGAAATACATATTAAATAGAAAGGAACTGAAATCATGGCGAAAAAACAAGAAAATGTTCCCCGGTATGGCACTACCATGCGGAGAGGGATTCAATATTACAGGACTCGGATCACCGATGCCGATGGAAAGCGGGTGGATTTGTATGCTGAAACCTGCGAGGAACTCCAGTTAAAGGAGATGGAGGCCCGACGCCAGGTAGAGGAGGCGGTTTTCCGCAGAAAACATCCAACGGTGGCAGAGTATTGCGAGAAGTGGCTGCTTATGCAGTCGGCAAAGGTATCTTCCGGCACGTTGAGAGGATATACCCAGACCATGAACAACTATATTGTCAAGCCTTTAGGCGATATGTATCTTGAGGATGTGACTGCAGACGATATTCGGCTTGCGATGATTCCATTGGCTTCAAAATCTGCTGGATTGTATAGTAAGGTAAATATGCTCCTGAAATGTGTCTTTTATTCGGCAGAGCGAAGCCAGTTACTTGAATATAATCCCTGTGAGGGACTCTCGGCCAAAGGGGGAAAACCGGGGAAAAAGATAAATGCCTTGACGGATGAGCAAGTGAAGCTGCTTTTAGATACTGTCCGAGGACTTCCGCCCTATACCTTTATAATGATCGCTTTATATTCCGGCCTGCGTCGTGAAGAAATTCTGGGACTGCAATGGGACTGCGTATTTCTGGATGTTCCTACGCCGTACATCTCTGTACGGAGAGCATGGCGCTCAGAAAATAACAGGCCGGTGATTTCCACAACGCTGAAAACGAAGGCGGCTCGGAGAGATATTCCGATCCCAAAGTGTTTGACAGACTGCCTGCGGGAAGTGAAAGAGAAAACCGAATCGGAATATGTGGTTGCTGACAGAAATGGAAATCCTCTTTCATCTTCGCAGTTTCAGCGGGTATGGAAATATGTAACCGTTCGCTCTACGAAACCCCATAACTATTATAAGTATGTAAATGGCCAGTGCGTGAAGTGTACGGTAACGCCTACCCCTGGCAGTCATCAGAAAAATAACCCGAAGTTGGTGTATGCCATTGACTTTGATGTGACCCCACATCAACTTCGTCACACCTATATTACTAACCTGCTGTACGCAGGCGTTGATCCGAAAACTGTCCAATATCTTGCTGGGCATGAAAACAGCAAGACAACGATGGACATCTACGCTCAAGTAAAATACAACAAGCCAGAACAGCTTTTAAGTGTTGTGAACGCTGCATTTGCCCCATCTGCTGGCGCTTAAGGTATACGGATTTTTGTATGAAAGTAGTCCATCCCAATTCATAACGCATAAAAATCAGGGTGCTGGAGCATACAATCCCTCCGGCACCCTGATTGGGGTTAATTTTCTGATACAGCTTTTTGTACGGTCACATACTTCTGGTTACGGCTCCGTGGCTTATCTGGAATCGTCATTTGAAGTTGTCCGCTTTCCATCAAAGGACGAAGGTGGATTTGTGTAAAATTCTTTGTGTTTTTATATCCGCAATGTTCCATGATTTCCGCCTTGGATCGCGGCTCTTTGCAAAATGCCAAAATGGCGACTTGGGTGGTAACTTGGGTGGCGACTTGGGTGGTAACTTGGGTGGTATCCTGCGGCCCGACCTTTTCCACGGCAATCGGTGCCAGCGGAACCACGGTACGGAACACATCGCCCTCGATAAATTCCGGGGTTCCGCCGGAGTAGAGCTTTGTGTATTTGTAAGTATTCCGCATCCCGGACCCCAGCTCGTCTGCCAGTCCGATTTCCCGGAACACTTTAGAGATGGGTGGGTTTTTGGCATACGGCTCAAAGGAGGACAGGTGCAGAGCGCCGTGTCCGTGGGAACGATTGGCGTTTTCCGTGTAGAGCCGGTCGCGCTCAATCACAAACTTTGCCACATAGCCGCTGGAAAAATCCCGGTGCGCCAGGCTGTTGGAGCAAATCTCACGCAGGATGCGGTCTCTGGCGCTGACGCTCTGGACGCCTTCCTGCACAAAGGGATCGCTAAGGTGCTTCTGGCCGAAAGCAATCAGCCGGTCATAGGTTTCCAGCAGGTTTGTGATGATAACATCTCGGTCATCGTAGCGGTCCACGTTTTCCACCCGGAAAATGGCGTCTGTCTTGTGCTGAGGCAGAACGGACAGGATGGTGGAGTCCTTGCCAAATAGAAGGATCGCCGCCAGAGTGATGCCTTCGAGCTGCCTTTCGGGGTCTTTCAAAATCAATCCGGCGCTGCGCAGCAATTCTTCATCCGATAGGGATTTCCACGGATGGTTAGCTGTGCGGCTGGCTGTCATGGCTCTGGCGCGTTCGATCAGGTCGGGGCGCAAGTCCTCCATCTGGAACCGCGTTACCTTGTTGACAAAGTAGCTGCCGCTTTTCCGGGCGTACAGTTGGTACACCATATCGGAGTTGTCGGTGATGTCTATATCGGATTCGTGGCTGCGGTCAAAAATCCGCCCGTGGTGGCGGCAGACCTGGCTGCCAGAGGGCACCTGAATGAACAGCAGTGTGTGACCATTCACTGTACAGGTTTCCGGCTGCAAGTAAAGGGGCGGATTGATTTTCTGCCCGTTGTTGATGGAAGTCACGAAGTCTTTTTTCATGCGGTCTACCGCATCCGGGGCAACGCCCAAAATCTCCCCGTTGTCTTTGACGCCCAGGAGAATGATCCCGCCGTCCCGATTGGAAAACGAGCAGACTGTATCGTAAACATCCTTTGTAATCTCGGTGGTGGATTTCTTAAATTCCACCTGGATGTTTTCGCCGCCTTGAATTAGTTTCAGAAGTTCGGCTTCTGTCATAGGAGCAATAGCCCCCTTTCATTGTTGGATTTGTACTTTCTTATTATACGGGATTTTTTATGCAATATCAAACGTATTTCTGTTGGTATGCAATTATGGGAAAAGGACCTCCATACGATAAACTTTTTGACCGTCACAGATGAGAATAAACGCAGATTCCGGCCCCCATTTTTATGATTAAATACTGGGGCAACATTTGAGGGCAGGGCCCAAAAAGCCCGTAATATCAAGGAAAACCGGCGCTAAACTGTACGCCAGTACGGCCTCAAGGCTGCCCGTCGCGCGCCTCAGTTCTCCAAGAGATAATCGGCGTTTTTCGACCGCAGAGATTACAGAATATTCTTACAATCCAGTGCCAACATTGGCACTGGATTGTTTTTTATCTCAGACTTTTTATGAATTTAAAACACTTTAGCCTGCTTCTGGCACGTACAGCACCTACGCGGTCACGACAAGCCGCAACCAAATCAGGAGGCATTGCAACCCTCATTGGGTCTTGAGTTCTTTATTTCTTAATAGTAGTACTGCTCCACTGTTTTTCCATGCTGACGCATGAGCGTACAAATCCGCTCGATGGCCTTGAGCTTCATATCCAGATCCAGTGGAACATCCTTACCTTCATAAGCCGGATTCTTGGCCCGTCCAATAAATACTCGAAGTGTCGTGCAGTCTTCCACAAGCTGTTTGGCCAGAAACGCTGCACCATTTTGCGCGTCTAATTCTGAAAAATTTGCTTCGTTGTAGCCAGCCGAAAAGTAGCGCTCCATAATATCGCCAGCACGCGTAACCGTTAGCACTCCTTCGGTAACTAAATCTACATCCGGCATAAAGGAAATAGGCGGCACACCATCGGCCGCAGTTTCCGGCATAGTTTCCAGCGGAATATTCAATACCCTGGAAACAATATTGGAGGTAGTCCCCCCGCAAATAATTCGAATTCCGTCCGCATCCATAAACTCATGGACCATAAATTCATCATCCTCTTTGTATTCCGGAGGTCCATACATGATATTCACCGTCTGAGCATATGGGATTCGGATCACCATCGCCGTTACATCATCGGTAGGTTTACCGCCATAAAGATTATCCACTGCCGCCACCAAATCTGACGCCAACCGGAGCGCACTTGAA
>CABRZL010000109.1 GCA_902475435.1 uncultured Eubacteriales bacterium
CATGCGTTTAAAATCTGAAGCGCTATCCCCTGACGGCTTTATTATAGACCAAAGGCAAACCAATAACATCAATTTTGGTCATACTTCCTCCGAGCGCAACGGCTGCGGCTGGATTGCTTGTTATAATTTTTTAAAGGCCTTGGATCGGGAACCGGACCCGGAATCTCTCTTATGGCAATTAGAACGAACACTTTTGGGCAACGGTACCTTGGGCCTCAATTTTTTCTCTCTGGTGCACATCCTGAAAAAGCATAATCTTCCTTTGCATTTTGCACTTCGCCCATTCCATGCGCAAATGCTTTCAGAAACCGCTCATGCCGGCATTATTCTTTATTACAACGGAAAACGCAATCATTTTGCAGCTTTCCGTCGGGAGTCGAACGGGAAACTGCGCTTTTTTGGCGTCGTCCCCGGCAAGGCTTATCATGAGGCATCAATGGCAGAATTCTTTTGGTATTATGTCAAATTCCCTTTGACATTGACCATCACTGCAAAATAGACTACATAGGATGGATCTATCATGGATTACCCAGATTTAGAACAGGATTTACAGTAAATTCCCGATCATATTCTACAAGATATGGCAAGCCGCCTTACAACGGGTCTGGAAAAGTGCGGGTTTATATTATCGGCTGTTTACTCGAGTTAAAACCGCTGCTTCTACTCACTCCAAACTTCGGATCAAAAACTATTCCGGGACGAAAAGAATGCAGGACTTGTTTGGTATTCGTATTGCCTCGTATTTTCAGGACGATCAAGCAATTTGCCGCCGGATCATCGAAGATCGCTTTTCCGTTATCTCGGTTACAGAGGATCGACCGGATCCTAACACATTCAGTCCCACCCGTCTGAATCTTATCTGCAAACTACCCATCTCCAGTCGCCGCGATCTGCCTGTCACCATTTTTGAGCGGTACCCCATTGACAACACTGTAGAAATTCAGCTCCGTACCGTGTTCTCGGAAGGCTGGCACGAGGTGGAACACGACTTTCGGTATAAATCCAAATCCGATTGGAACGGCAGCGCCGATTTGAGCCGCGCCCTAAACGGAATCTTTGCTACACTCCTCACCTGTGACTGGTCTATGCTGAATGTTTTTGATGAACTTTCCTACCGGAAATTTCGGGAAAAGGATTGGACCGCCATGCTAAAAAATAAGCTCCGTATTCACGTCGGAGAAGCCCCGCTGTCTCCGGTCCTGTGCGAACTGTTCTCCAGCCATTCGGAACTGGCATCGGAACTCTATCAGATTGACCGGCTTAGCCTCTTAGACTTTCTCTCAGACGACCGCTTCCCCGGCATGGAAATATCCTTGGATCATATTGTCTTTGTCATAAACGAATTATATATGCACAATTCTCAAATTTCTGCTTTGACCCCCGAATCTCTTCAAGCACATATCAAACGCTGCGCCCGGAAAAGATAATCTGTATTTCTTCACAGACTTCCTTGTTTTTTCAGGGTGGATTTTTGGTTGAATTGGTGATTTTCCTTCCTTTGAAAACATTTGTCTTGTGCTCAAAGACAATTTGCAGTATACTATGAAAGAACGACAAAAGAAAAAGGAGTTTATAACCTATGTATGAATCCATGCTTGACACCATTGGCGCTGTAGCGCTCCAGGACCCCGAAGTAGCCGCCGCAATGAGCCGCGAACTCACCCGGCAACGCCAAAACATTGAATTGATTGCCAGTGAAAACATTGTTTCTCCCGCTGTCATGGCAGCTATGGGCAGTATTCTCACCAACAAGTATGCAGAAGGATACCCTGGTAAGCGCTATTATGGCGGCTGCGTACATGTGGACGAAGTGGAGCAGATCGCTATTGATCGAGCCTGTAAGCTGTTTGGCGCCGGTTTTGCCAATGTCCAACCGCATAGTGGCGCTCAAGCAAATCTTGCGGTCTATTTTGCTCTGCTGGAGTTGGGCGATACTGTTTTGGGCATGGATTTAAATCAGGGAGGGCATTTGACCCATGGCAGCCCAGTGAATATGTCCGGCAAAAACTATCATTTTATTTCCTATGGCGTAAATGATCATGGCTTTATCGACTATGAGAAAGTGGCCGACATCGTAAAAGAGACAAAGCCTAAGTTGGTCGTAGCCGGCGCTTCTGCCTACCCCAGAGCCATTGATTTTGAGAAAATTGCAGAGATTTCCCATAGGTACGGCGCTCTTTTGATGGTGGACATGGCTCATATTGCTGGTTTGGTTGCAGCAGGCTGCCATCAAAATCCAGTACCTTATGCTGACGTTGTAACCACCACCACCCATAAAACCCTTCGTGGTCCCCGGGGCGGCCTGATTCTCACCAACAATGAAGAACTGTCCAAGAAGATTAATAAAGCAATTTTCCCCGGCACCCAGGGAGGACCGCTGGAACATGTAATTGCCGCAAAAGCTGTCTGCTTTGGCGAGGCTCTACACCCGTCCTTTAAAACTTACGGCGAAAAAATTATCAAAAACGCAAAAGCTCTGGCACAGGGACTCATGGATCGAAACATCAAACTGGTCTCCGGCGGCACCGATAACCATTTGATGCTGGTAGACTTGACAGACGAGAGCTGTACCGGCAAAGAACTGGAGCACAATCTGGATGAGGTTCACATCACCGCGAATAAAAATACAGTTCCTGGAGAAAAACGCAGTCCCTTTGTGACATCCGGTCTGCGGCTGGGTACCCCGGCAGTCACCACACGAGGCATGGGAGAAGCAGAAATGGACGTCATTGCCGGCTGTATCGCCGATTGTGTGTTTGATTTCGCCTCTAAAAAAGCCGATATACTGGATCGCGTAGATGCGCTTGTAAAAAAGTTTCCTTTGTACGAATAACGAAATCAATCTTTTCGGGAACGGTATAAACCGTTCCCGAATTTTTTTGCTGCGCCTTCTAGATACAAAAAGAAGATGTTAAATTTTATCGTCCAGAGCCCTGCCCTTCATAACTTCCCAAAACCGATCATACACTTTCTTCGGGGCGATGGACATGCATGTAAGAAAGTTTTGGCGCCTTGGGACTCTGGTTTTATTGATAGGATTTTTATGGTATCAACAATATGGCCTGCAAGTCACACGGACCCAAGTGTTTTCAGAAAAACTTCCCACTGCATTTGACGGTTTCCGAATTGTTCAGCTCTCTGACCTCCATGGGAGACAATTTGGAACAAATAATAAACGCCTCCTGCATAGGGTACAACAGTTAAATCCAGATTTGATTGCTGTCACAGGCGATCTGTTAGAAGAAGATATCCAATTATCTCAGTCCTTAGCGTTACTCACAGCGCTCGCTCAAATTGCACCTACATACTTTGTTACAGGAAACCACGAATGGTCTCTTTCAGACGTCCATAATGTACTGAAAACTATAGAGCGCACCGGCGTAACTGTCCTGCAAAATGAAGCATTGCTGCTTCAACGTGGTGACCAGCAAATCTTGCTTGCCGGTGTCAATGATCCCTGTGGTCCTTGGGATCAAATTTCTCCTCAGGCTCTGGGTACGGAACTGCGCAAAGAATATGGTTCAGATCTATTTTTCCTTTTGCTAGCTCATCGAAATGAAACTGCTGCATACTGGGCCAGTACTGGGGCAGATCTGGTCTTAGCCGGTCACGCCCATGGCGGACTAATTCGGCTCCCCGGTCTGGGCGGTATTATCCGGCGCCATGGCCAACATGGATACGACAGCGGTTTATATCAATCAGGAGATACACAGCTTTTTATTAGCCGCGGGTTAGGCGGACAAGGAGTGCGACTGTTTAACCGGCCTGAAATTGCACTGATTGAATTGTTGAAATCGTAAAAAATTGATGAACATTTCTTTTTCTCCGTTGCAACTTTTCCCCTGCTGGAATATAATAACGATAATAATTCTTGAGGTGATTTTATGTTCCAAAGAATAGGCGATTCGATTCGCGGTTTCATGGCAGGCCGAAACGGAGTCGATACGCTCGCCTGGTTCTGGTGTATTACTGGCATTGTCCTCAATCTCATTGGCAGTTTTACTGGTCTTGTCTTTCTGACCTTTTTGGCATATATTCCGCTGGTATTGGCCATCTGGCGTATTTTTTCCCGGGATACTGCCAGACGGTATGCGGAAAACGAGAAATTTCTTCAATTTTTCTCCCGAATCAAAGGCCGAAAAAATTTTTGCTATTTTAAATGCCCCGCCTGTAAAACCAAAGTACGTGTTCCCCGTGGCAAGGGCAAAATCAAGATCACTTGTCCTTCCTGTCGGGAAACCTTCATTAAAAAAACTTAAACAACCTGAAAACTCCCCGTTTGTCATGGACCAATAGCCTGACCAACGGGGAGTTTTATTTATGATTGTGCTTCAACCGTTCATAGATCACTTCAACCTATATCTGATCTCTACAACCTTGGCGTTCGCCACCGAATGGATTAAGCCGGCACGAAATGAGACATCCTTGGATTATTGCTGCATATTTTAGCGAGAGATCGCTGAAATTACAGGTTTCCCATCTCGGCCTAAAAGGGGCGTTAATCCACCGGTTTGACCATTTGTCATATATAGATAATTCACACCAGTCTCCCGGTCAACCCAAACTTGCACGGTACCGAGAACGCCCTGTTCATAAGTTTTTTCAAAACGTTTTTCTGCCATTATTACACCTTTTTCACAGACTCAGCAATTCCTTCGGCCAAACCCGCTAAACCTTGAATTTCTGACGGGATAATAATCTTGGTGGCCTTACCGTCTGCAACCTTTTCCATGGTCTCCAGCGCCTTGAGCTTGATTACCTGGTCATTGGGGCAAGCCTCGTTCAAAAGCTGTAGGGACTGAGCCAACGCTCTCTGAACCTCTAAAATTGCCTGGGCTTCGCCTTCTGCCTTGAGGATTGCCGCCTGTTTTTCCGCATCTGCGCGAAGCACGGCAGCCTCTTTTTCACCTTCTGCAACCAGAATTGCAGACTGTTTTGTTCCTTCAGCCTGAAGAATATTCTGACGGCGCTCACGTTCGGCTTTCATCTGCTTTTCCATAGAATTTTGAATATCAGTAGGCGGCAGAATATTTTTTAGTTCCACACGGTTGACCTTAATGCCCCATGGATCTGTGGCTTCATCCAGAATAGAACGCATCTGGCTGTTGATCGTATCACGGGACGTCAATGTCTGATCCAGTTCCAAATCGCCAATAATATTACGAAGTGTAGTTGCAGTCAACGTCTCAATTGCGCTCATAGGCTGTTCCACGCCATAAGTATAGAGCTTAGGATCTGTAATTTGATAGTAAATTACCGTATCAATCTGCATTGTAACATTATCTTTGGTGATAACAGGCTGAGGCGGATAATCCATAACCTGCTCTTTGAGGCTGACCTTTTTCGCCACACGCTCAATAAATGGAATTTTAAAATGCAAACCTACTTCCCAAACTGTTTGGAATGCGCCGAGACGCTCCAGTACATAGGCACGAGATTGCTGAACAATAAAAATATTTTTTACAAGAATCAGCAATATAATAATTGCCACAATACCAATAATAATTGCCAGTTCCATCATTCATCCTCCTTAACAATTTTCCAATTATACACCGATCGGTTCAGCTACCGGTTCTACCCAAACTTTAACACCTTCAATTCTCCGAACTGTAATAATTGTTCCCACCGGGATTGTCTCACCGCTCTCAGAGCGAGCGGTCCAAATGACACCATCCAATCGTACTGCGCCTGTTTCCTTTAAATTGTCGATCTCCTCCGTAACCAGTGCTGTCTGCCCTATATGCCGATCTGCATTGGTACGTGTACGCTGCGGCTTTGACACTTTTTTTACAAAGGGCCGCAATAGAGCCAGCATAACAATGGATACGGCCAAGAATAGCACTATCTGTAGCCAAATAGGCGCTCTAAGTCCTGCTGCAATCAATGCTACTAATGAACCTCCAGCAAACCAAATAGAAACCAGTCCTACGGTTGTAGCTTCCACTACAGCAAATAGAATCAGTGCAACCAGCCACACCAGTGCCATAGGAGATATGACAGCGAATATATTGACCAGCATTTCGATTCACTCCTTTCTTTACAGTTTTACTGGTAACTATTCGTTACATCAATAGTAATTCATATATATCATTTTGTCAAGAGGAAATCGTAAATTTTTTTCTTTTTTTCGACATTCTGATTTAGGTTAAAAACATTTGCTATGATTGGGATCTTTGGATTTTTTCCGCTCATCTATTGACAAACGGGTAATTCTCGTATATTCTATGCTTTACAGGACGAACTTAGATCCAGAGGATGCATGATCCTCCTGATCTCAGGGTATGCAAAAGTTTTGTTTTC
>CABRZL010000110.1 GCA_902475435.1 uncultured Eubacteriales bacterium
AATATGCAATATTTTTGCAAAATACATTGAAAAAAACAGTTTTTTTCGATAATATATACGTAACAAAAAATTCAGCATAGGAGCGGTTTCAGGGGAATATTTTGTGCATAGATTGGTGAGTCGGCTATATATAGGGAACATTTTTAAATGGCTGATACTAATCATTGCGGCGGCGCGGGAAGCTTCCCCGGAACGCGGAAAGAGGAGATGGAGCATATATGCTGACATTAAAATGCAAAATGTGCGAGGGAAACATTATTCCAGTGGAGGGAAAAAATGTCGGCGTCTGTGATAGCTGCGGTACAACGGTTGTGATGCCGTCTATTACCGATGAACGTCGAGCAGATGCGTTTAACCGGGGCAATCAGTTCCGTAAAGACTACGAATTTGATAAGGCACTGGAAGAATATGGACAAATTGTAAAAGAAGATCCTACTGATGCCGAGGCCCATTGGTGTATGGCCTTGTGCCGTTATGGGATTAACTATCAACAGGATTATGTGGCAGATAAATTTATTCCTACCTGTGATCGGCTCAGCGATACTTCTTTTTTGGAAGATCCGGATTATCAGGCTGCTTTGCGCTATGCCAAGGGTGATGCCAAAGCTATCTATAAAAAAGAAGCGGAACACATTGAAAAAATTCGCCAGGAGTTGGTTCGGGTAGCAGCCCAGACAGAGCCATATGACGTATTTATATGCTTTAAGGATACATATGATGGAACCAATAAGCGAACGCCGGATTCCTATGCTGCGCAGGAGATCTATATGTTTCTCACAGAAAAAGGATATCGGGTGTTCTTTTCCCGGATCACTTTGAAGGAGGAGCACCTGGGGCAGGAGTGGGAGCCGTATATTTATGCGGCTTTGAACACAGCACGGGTGATGCTGGTAGTGGGAACCAGCAAAGAACATTTTAACTCGCCATGGGTTAAGAATGAATGGAACCGATTCCGTGCCATTCGTCGGAAGGATCCGACGAAGGTTCTGCTGGCTTGCTATCAGGATATGGATGGCAGGGATATTCCTGAGGAACTTCAGGTACTGGAGACGCATAATATTAAGGATAGCGATGGCGGGTTCTATTCCAATCTCAATTATATTGTATCACGTGAATGCCGCAGACAGAAAAAGCTGATTTCAGCTGGGACACAGGCAACAGCGGACAATTATGTAACGCGTGCTTATCAGGCGCTGGAGGATAAGGATTTTAAGAAAGCAGATCAACTTCTGGAACAGGCGCTGAATATGGACCCGGAAAACGGAAGGGCGCATCTTGGCAAACTTCTGGTGGAGCGGAAGTGTGTGAAAACCGCGGATTTGGTGCAAGGGGATGAGCTTCTCAGTAAAAGCGGGCATTATCAGCGGGCAATCAAATATGCAGATGCTAGTGTACAGCAGCAGCTCCGGGCAGCAGAGGCTTCCATTCGACAGAGGCTAGACGAGCAGGCTAAAAAGCAGGCATTTGAGACATTGTGTGATTCGATAGACGAAGCGGAATCTTCGCAGGAAATGGAAGAGATTATTCAAAGCCTGGAAGAATGGGGCGATTATGGCACAGCTCCGGCTCATTTAGAGATTGCGAAAAAACGTTTGGTGGAATTAAAAGAGATAGAAGCCAAAGAGGCCGAAGAGCGAAAAAGAGAGGCGGAAATACAGAAAAAGAAGGCAGAGGCAGAGGCTGCACGCAAAGCTGCTGAGGAAGAAAAGGCCCGTAAGGAGGCAGCCAAAGCAGAGCGAAAACGCAAATCCCAAAAGCGCAATCGAGCTATTCGAAGGTTGGTATTTTTCCTGATTATTCTTGGTGTAGCTGGCTATTTTGTAAATCAAAAACTTGTCAAACCTGCCCAGATTTCTTATCAAAACGCGGAAGAGGCCATGGAACAGGGAGACTATCAGACAGCAGCAATGCGCTATTACGAGGTAGCAGAGTCGCCGGTCAGCAAATTCCTGATGAAAGACGCCGCAGATAAAGGCTACCGTGCACTGACCAGTTGGCTGGGGGCGGAACCCTTGGTTGTATCTTCCGAGGAATATCCGTGGTTTCGTGTGGATGACAACGGGGGACTTCACTTTGATGCAGGTGAGTATACTGGTGAAAAAGAGTTCGTGTTACCCACATTATTGGATGGAAAATTGATTACTGGTTTTGGAGCGTCGTGTTTTGAAGACAGCGGAATTACGACTCTGAATGCTCCGGCTAATTATACTTGGGTGGGAGAAAGCGCTTTTTCAGACTGTGCAAATCTGAATTCTATTACGTTTAGCGCAAATACTCAGCGGATTGAGGCCTATGCGTTTTATGATTGTGACAGTTTAACGTCCGTGGTTTTGCCGGAAAGTTTAAGTACCATTGGAGAGAGTGCATTCGAAGATTGTAACTATTTGAACAGCGTAACATTGAATGCAGGTCTCCAGGAAATTGGAGCAGGAGCATTTCGATACTGCAACAGTATTACAAATATCTATATCCCGGGGACCGTACAGACCATAGGGTATGAGGCGTTTTACGACACCAGCTTGACGAGTTTAACGCTAGAGAACGGCGTTGCTTCTATTGGAGAGTCGGCTTTTCAAGACTGCGATACGCTGTCTGCTGTGACCATTCCCGGTACAGTGACAGAGATTGGGGCGTATGCCTTCAATGGCTGTGATGCGCTGGGAACCGTGGTGCTGGAAAGCGGGGTTACCACCTTGGGAGAAAATGCTTTTTCCAATTGTCCACAGCTGTGGAGTCTCAGTTTTAGCGATACACTGAGTTCAATTGGCAATAATGCATTTTCCTATGATGCAGCGCTGGGGAGCATTACATTGCCGGGGTCATTAACGACCATTGGAGAGGAAGCTTTCTCGGATTGTGATGGCATTGGCGAGGTATGGATTTCGGAAAATAGTGGACTGACAATTGGCAATAATGCGTTTTATTCCTGTGATAATTTGACTGGCGTATCAGTAGGGGCTGGGACTGTAAGTTTAGGAGACAGTACGTTTGATTACTGCACAAACTTGACGTGGGTTTCTCTTCCAGAAGGATTGACAACGATAGGCGCCTGGTGCTTCTCCAATGATGGACTCACAGAAGTTACAATTCCAAGTACGGTTACAGCGCTGGGGGAAGGCGCCTTCCATAATACGGCTCTTACAGGAGTTCAGATTCCGGCATCCGTTTCTATTATTGAGTCAGACACCTTCTCCGATTGTAGCAGCCTCTACTGGGTATGGTTTGCAGACGGCCTCAGCATTATCCGGGATGATGCGTTTTCTTACTGCGATACACTGACTCAGATTTATTACAGCGGTTCCTGGGAAAACTGGAATGCTGTATCAAAAGGAAATAATGCTTTGGATGGTAAGGAACTTTATACCGATTATTACGGTTAGATTTGAGAGGAGGTAGAATCGTGGCGAAATTTGTAATTGAATGCCCGAACTGCCGAAGCTATGTTCGGGTTTCTAACGGAATCTTTTCGAAAAAACATATTACTTGCCGGTGCGGTCAGGAAATTGATATACAGGCAAACCGGATGATGAGCCGGGTGTGTCCTCACTGTGGAAATAATGTGGTGTTCGATGCGGCGAAAGGAGCGAAAGCAAAATGCCCTGTCTGCAAAGAACTGATCAATACCACGGCGGAACAAAGCCGTACAGAAGAGTTTTCCTGTGTACAGTGTGGAATCCGGCTTCGGGCGGATAAGAATGCGGCTACATATCGTTGTCCCGTTTGTGATACCGTGAATGATGTGCAGGCCCAAATTACAAAAGAACGTATCTCCAAAGAGGGAGTCGCCAGCATTATCAAATATGAGGGCGACAATCAAACGTTTATTTGGAAGCATCCCATCGAAGATTTTAATATGGGCTCTCAGTTGATTGTCCATGAGACGCAAGAGGCGGTATTTTTCCGGGATGGCCAGGCTTTGGATTCCCTGGGACCAGGTCGCCATACTTTAGAAACACAGTCTTTGCCCATTCTTGAGAAATTCTATAAGCTGCCTACGGATTCGTCGAAAACATTCCATGCTGAAGTGTATTTTGTCAATTTGACCACACAGATGGGGATTAAGTGGGGGACAGATTCTAAGGTTCGTGTCAAAGATCCGGTCAATGGATTTTATGTGGAGCTTGGAGCTGGTGGCGAATTTAATTTGAAAGTCAGCGATGCCAGACGGCTTTTAATGAAGCTGGTGGGAACGACAGGAGGACTTTCACAGGCGGATTTGCTTTCCACAGAAACTGTTGGCGGAATTACACGTCAAACGGGATTTTTCCGTGCTATGATTATGACGCAGGTTAAGACCTATTTGGCGCAGACAATCCGTCAAGAGAAAATCAATATTTTGGATATCGATTTGGAACTGACGCGATTGTCAGAGGGCCTTCGAACTGTGATCAATCAGAGTCTCAAAGAGTATGGCCTTACAATGCCGGAGTTTTATGTAACCCGGATTGTCACACCCGATGATGATGAGAATTTCATTCGACTCAAGCAGCAGTTCGCGGATCGTGTGCTGAATGTTCGCGAGGAGGAGAACCTTCAGGCTCAGGCAGAAGCAGCCCGAAATCGAAAACGTGTGGAAGCGCAGACAGAGGCAGAACTTAAAATCCTTGCGGCTCAAGCGGATGCAGAGGCGCGCCGACAGGGAATTCAGGTAGAAGCAGAGGAAATGCGCCTGAAAGGTTATAATTATCAGCAGGAAACTGCCCGCCAAGTTGGTCTCAATGCAACGAGCCATATGGGGGATGGCAACGGAACCGGGGGACTGGGAGATTTAATGGGGCTTGGCGTGGCAATCGGGACTATGGAGTCCATAGCCAGTACAACAAGAAATGCAGTATCTGGTATGATGGAGCCAGGCGTATCGCCCACAGTAAATTGGACCTGTACCTGTGGTGCTGTGAATACTGGAAAGTTTTGTTCTGAGTGTGGAAAACCGAAACCGATAACGGAGTGGACCTGTAGTTGCGGAACAGTGAATACCGGGAAGTTCTGTTCCGAGTGTGGAAAGCCAAAGCCGCAAACAATGGAAACCTGGATTTGTACCTGTGGTACGCAGAATCAGGGGAAATTCTGTGTAGAATGCGGGAAGCCAAGACTAGAGAATGGTTGGACCTGTACGTGTGGTAAGACGGGAATTACTGGGAAATTCTGCCCGGAATGTGGCAAACAGAAAGGAGAATAAGCCATGAAACAAAAGTATTCTATCTTAATTGTGGCAGGAATTGTATTGGTTCTTTATTCTCTGATTGTATTTGTGGTGCCCTTTCCTAAGAATGGTGTGTTTTGGCTGTCCTATGTGTTTACGTTAATTTCCTTGGCGGCTCAGCTGGTGTTTGTCCAAGTGGCGTTTGGGGGCGGAATGTCTGTTCGCAGCCGATTTTACGGATTTCCGATCTTTCGAATTGGGATGATTTATCTGGCTGTTCAGGTTGTTTTGAGCCTGGTATTCATGATTATTGGCCAGTGGATTCCTATGTGGATTCCAACACTGTGCTATTTGGTGGTTTTAGGAATGGGGGCCATTGGCCTAATTGCTGCGGACAATGTGCGGGATTCAGTTCGTTTGGTGGAAGAAAAGCAGGCGGATAACACAGTGTTTATGCGAAATCTCCGGCGAAATGCTGACGTGCTGGCAAAGCAATACCCAGAGTTAGAGGCTTTGTCAGAGGCGCTGCATTTTGCTGACCCTGTATCCACCGTAGCATCGGAACCTTATGAACGACAGCTGGGAGAGTTGCTTGCGCAGATTCAGACTTGCCCTGATGAGCCAAATCGAGTGCGGTTGAAGAATCAGATGCTGGAGTTGCTTGATCAGCGAAATGCGGTTTGTAAATCCAGTAAAACACGATAAAACGGTTTCTATAATCTGGGATAAGAAACAATGTCCCCGTTTGTTAGACAGTGATGGACTGAATTACAAACGGGGTGTTTCCTATGTACGGGTTAATAGAAATCATTCGAAAATCGTGAACTGACGATTTTGGGGATATGAATTTTTAATGGAGGAGATAGTCACAATGAAGATGGTAGTATATTCGGTACAACCGGAGGAGAAATCCATTTTTCGTCAGTTCCAAGAACAGTATCATGTAGATTTGGTATTGACTGAATACAAACCAAGCCTCCAAAATGTACATTTGGCGCATGGAGCGGATGCAATCAATGTGTTGTCGGACACGATCATTACGGAGGAGCTTTGGGATGCATATAAAGAAGCAGGCATATTTGCGGCTGTGACTCGATGCATTGGCATGGAACATATGAATCAGGAATATGCAGAACGGCTT
>CABRZL010000111.1 GCA_902475435.1 uncultured Eubacteriales bacterium
TTCCATTCTACCAGAAGGTTTTTTCATTATATAATTCTTTTTACTCTCCCCAGCATAGCTGGGGGTTGTCGTTGCGCTAAAGCGGCAACAAAACGAGTGTTCTTACAGCTTTTCAAATGCTATAAGAACACTCGCCATGGTGCGCCTGAAGGGACTCGAACCCACACGCATCGCTGCACGAGAACCTAAATCTCGCATGTCTACCAATTCCATCACAGGCGCATATTTACTTTATCTGCCTCTGCTTTTCCAATGGGAAACTTCTCAATTTTTATACATAATACTTTTTGCATCTTGCCATCCTGTGGTATAATATCATATTTTTTTATAAATCGCAAGAAAAAAATGAGAAGACATAATAAAATAGATTACACATTCTGCGATATATGCTAGCGCATTGCTAACTGCTCATTGGGAAGTTCGTCCCTGTTGCCTGGTAAGCAACAAGATTGCGGAAAAAATTTTTCAGCAACCCAAAGCCGCTAACAGGCAAACGATGGGACGAACTTCCCAATATAAAACGCCTCAGAGAAACTTTTAAAAATACGAATTACCGGTAATCAGCATATAAATAACATATCTACGCGAATGTGACATACTAAAACAGCCCGGTAATCACGCCATTTTCATCAATATCGATCTTTTCCGCAGCGGGGACTTTGGGTAATCCGGGCATCGTCATAATATCTCCAGTCTGTACCACAATAAATCCAGCCCCGGCAGAAATCCGAACCGTAGATACACTGACCGTAAATCCCTCGGGTCTGCCCAATTTGGTGGGATCATCCGACAAAGAATATTGCGTTTTTGCCATACAAATTGGAAGATTCCCATATCCAAGTTCTTCTAACTTTTGAATGGAATCTTTTGCAGATTTGGAATACACTACTCCATCTCCACCATAAATTTTCCGAACAATTGTTTCAATTTTCTCTGTAATTGGGCAATCCAAATCATAGGAAAACTGGAAATAATGCGGCGTTTCACACAAACGAATTACTTCTGCTGCAAGTTCCGTCCCGCCTGCTCCGCCTTTTCCCCAGACCTCGCTCAGCGCTACATTCACACCATACTCCGCGCACTTTGTCCGAATCAAATTCAGCTCTGATTCCGTGTCCTGTGAAAAGCGATTGATTGCCACAACCGCAGGCAAGCCATATACTTTTGTGATGTTTTCTACATGTTTTAGCAGGTTGGGTAGCCCTCGCTCTAACGCTTCAAGATTCTCTTCTCCTAACTTATCCTTGGAAATTCCACCGTTATACTTTAGAGCCTTTACTGTCGCTACAATCACAACTGCCGATGGCTCCAGACCCGCATATCTGCATTTGATATCCAGGAACTTTTCAGCTCCCAAATCAGCGCCGAACCCTGCTTCCGTAACTACATAATCCGCTAGTTTCAGCGCAGTATCCGTGGCTGAGATAGAATTGCACCCATGGGCTATATTAGCAAAGGGACCCCCATGCACTATTGCGGGATTGTGTTCCAATGTTTGCACCAAATTGGGCTTTATCGCATCCTTCAAAAGTGCTGTCATTGCACCTTCTGCCTTGAGGTCATGCGCAGTAACCGGATCTCCCTTCCGGTTATAACCAATTATAATTCTGGAAATACGTTTCTTTAAGTCCATCAAATCACTGGCAAGGCAAAGGATTGCCATAATCTCGGATGCAACTGTGATATCAAAGCCATCCTCACGCGGAACCCCTTGCATGCGTCCGCCTAATCCGCAGACAATATTTCGCAGCTGACGGTCGTTCATGTCCACACATCGTTTCCAAGTGATATTTTTAACATCGATATCCAAGGAGTTACCCTGCTGAATATGATTATCAATCATCGCTGCAAGGAGATTATTGGCAGCGCCAATGGCATGAAAGTCGCCAGTAAAATGCAAATTGATATCCTCCATGGGAACCACTTGCGCGTAACCTCCTCCGGCAGCGCCACCTTTTACTCCAAAGACAGGGCCCAACGACGGCTCTCGCAAACAAAGCATTGTAGACTTTCCCATTAGATTTAGCGCATCTGCAAGTCCAACACTCGTAGTCGTTTTCCCTTCCCCGGCTGGAGTGGGATTGATCGCGGTCACTAGAATCAATTTCCCTTTACGTGGAACATGCTTCAGCGTTGATAGATTCAGCTTTGCTTTATACTTTCCATAATACTCTAACAGTTCTTCGCCAATCCCCGCCCGCTTTGCAACATCTTGAATGGGAAGCATTTCTGTAGCCTGTGCGATTTCAATGTCAGTTTTCATAATCAACACTCCTATTTAGAATTAAATTCTAGTCCGGTTTCGTGTAGACACAAAAAAGCCAACTATCCGGACAAAACGCCCAGACGGTCGGCATCTCTAGGACCATACTCCATGTGGTTTCTCCACTTCCGTCAGTTGTATGGCCGATTTAAAGATAACATTTTCTAATACTTTTGTCAACACTTCTTCTTTATAAATCTTTTTCCTGCACAAAATCATGCAACACAGTTGATTGATCATCCTTGATATGAGCGCCATCAAAGATTTGTTTTTGTGTTGTAGATGTGGCTACTCGATGCCATGATAGACATTATCAATCAACATCTCTACCTCCGTTCAGAGAAATTTCGGTGTTGCAACCCGGAGTCAAAACCATTAGGACCAGCTCCAACTCAAAGGAAAACAACTTGTCTGAAAGAAACACAGGAAGGATGGTATAAGCTTTGGAACGTCAAACTGATACGCCCCAATTGCATCAACAGATCACACAGGTACTTTGGATGACAAGCGAATTATTCGGCAATCAGATATTGGGAACATATTTATATGGATCCGCAACTTTAGGCAGTCTGCGCCCAGACAGTGATATAGACATACTGATTATTACAAATAAGGAACTTTCAACAGACGTTCGGGAGGCATTAACAAAACAACTAATGAATATTTCAGGACGTGGACATAATTGCGAAAAAAGGCCACTGGAAATAACCGTTATCAACCAAAACGATATGATTCCGTGGCAGTTCCCTCCTAAATGCGAATATATGTATGGTGAATGGCTTCGTTCAGAAATGGAAACAGGTAAAATTCCCCAGGCACACTATGACCCGGACGTAGCAATCCTCTTATGGCAGGCAAGGAAATACAGCAACGTATTAAAAGGCGTAGAAGCCAAAAAACTAATTCCTTGTATTTCAATTGAAGATATACGAAAAGCGATTCAATACTCTTTGCCCGGGTTAATAGCCAGTCTGAAAGGTGATGAGAGAAATGTTCTATTAACCTTGTCACGAATGTGGTTTACACTGGAAACCGGAGAAATCTGCACCAAAGATATTGCTGCGGAATGGGTTTATTCAAAATTGCCAAAGGACATGTCGCCACTACTTGAAATTGCGAAAGAGGCTTACTTGGGAAACTTACAAGATGACTGGGGAGCCTCAGAAAATAAAACAATTTTGCTTGCTGATTATATGAAACAAAAGATCAAAGAATTATTAAAAAGGCTTTCTTGAGATGCTGCCTTTGATAAATGTTTTCCCAGCTGCTCCTCTATCGCTTTCAATTGGGCGAACAGGGCAGACTGAGAGATATGCAGGGACTCTTTCTCTGTAGAGACGTTTTATTTTCGCACTACAGCAAGAAAATAATGCAATGTACGAAGTTCCACCGATCATTATCCCTTTTCAGAGAGTATAGCGCAAAATTCCATAAGATATAATTATGGAATTATATAATATATAAATATTTGCTATTTTAATTGTTAAGAAGTACACTATAGTTGCAAAGAGATCAACTTACATAGAATTACAGAAAAGAGGAATTGCAAATGGAACAGCAAATGCTGAAAGGAAAAGTTGCTGTCATCACCGGGGCCAGCTACGGTATGGGTCAGACCATGGCAGAGTTGTTCGCCGAGGAAGGAGCCTCTGTAGTAATTACCGCCCGAGGAAAGGAAAAATTGGATGCCGTAGTGGATGGCATCCGCTCCAGGGGCGGTCAGGCTATAGGCGTAGTCGCCGACGTTTGCTCCACCAAGGATACCAAGATGGTTTTCGAAACTGCACTCCGAGAGTTTGGCGATGTCGATATTCTCATCAACAACGCCGGCATCGGCGAACAGAAGATGATTGACGAGACTGACGACGACTGGATGCTTTACGTAATGGACACCAATCTGGGCGGGCCCATGCGGTACATTCGGGAAGTACTGAAGATCTTTTTACCCAAAAATGAGGGAGTCATCATCAATGTGTCTTCTGTCAACGGTGCTCGCCCTTTCTGCGGGGCCACCTACACTTCCACCAAAGGGGCACTGAATACTCTGACCAAAAACGTGGCCATGCGACTTATCAATACCAATATTCGCTGTAACGCGGTGGCTCCCGGTGCAACGGTCACCCCAGCGCATCTGGCAAACAGGGCCGGTGAACAACCAGGAGGCACTAAGATGCTCCGGTACAGCGGCCACTATGTCTATTTTCCCGGCCCGGAGTGCGACCCCATAGATCAGGCATACGCCTGTCTGTACCTGGCCAGTAAGATGGGCCGGCATGTGAAGGGCCAGGTTTTACAGGTCTGCAACGGTGCATTTCTGTAATCGTGATGGATGCATGAAATATCACGAAGTCTGGACAACTTGAGTATTATTGGATCATTTATAAGATACAGGCTGTAATCCGGAAACAGCAGAATACTTTATGGAACTGGAGCACTTGGGCGTTTATTCGGAGCAGATGTATTTGCTGTCCGCCCACCGGCGTCAACCACTGAAGTTTTTACACCAAACAGGGTGACCGTCCTACCGGTCTATCAGCTCCAAAAAGGGAAGCAGCAAAACCTGAACCCTATCCGACAAAGAAAAGCGGCCATAACAAGTACTCAGAACAAATGCAACGTTCCCCAGACAAGTGATCAAATTATGGTGAAACAGGAAGATAAAACAGCCCATGAAATATACGGCAGGTTCAAAAGGACGGTGACATGATTGAACAAGAAAAAATTTGGACTTTTATATTGTGTGTTAACCTTCTCCCTGTTACTGGTTGCTTGCAGCAATGACCAGCAGACGGCGCTCTCTATAGACAATTCAGTTAACAATACGTCTTTGCAAACGGAGGAAACAGTCTCTCCCAGCGATGTGCCGGTGGCAACGACAGAAATAAGACCAAATGCGGACAGCTCCAACGATGTAAAAGATTTCGGTCTGATGATAGAAAACGAACAGCAAGAAAGTGAGCTGGCTAGTCAGGTTGACGCGGCACCTGTGCCAGAACCCTCAGATATAATCTCAACTCAGACGTCAACCATCGACAATAACATGATTGCAGAAGAAGCAGATACCGAAGTGAAGATAAATGTGCAGATAGGAAGCAGCACATTTATTGCTACTCTGGAAGAAAATGCGGCGGTGGACGCACTGATGGCAATGCTAGAGCAGGGTCCTGTCACCATCAAGATGAGCGATTATTCCGGCTTTGAAAAAGTGGGATCTTTAGGATTCAGCCTACCCACCAACGACAGCCAGACTACAACCCAGGCAGGAGATATTATACTATATCAGGGCAACCAGCTTGTAATCTTCTATGGCTCTAACACCTGGAGCTATACCATATTAGGACGGATCGATGACCTTACCGGCCTGGAAGAAGCTCTGGGCAGCGGTGATATAACAGTAACCTTATCGACGGAAACGTAATCCTATGAATATTTTAGCAGTCCAAGGCCTCAAGGCAGCAGAGCTGCCTTGAGGCCTTCGCAGCGGCGGCCGGGGAATAGGGCACATTGTTCCGGACCGTAAAGAGTCCTTAACTTGTGAATACTGCCACCAGGCAGGCAACGGACATTGAGCAGTGGTGCATCCGGCAGGATAACATACATAAAATCTATCCTCTGCTGGATGAGGCAAAAATGATTGTACTGGTCTCCCCTATCTATTTCAGGTTTTTACTGGCCAGTTCCAAGAATTTAGGCATGATATCTGAAAATATCGATTTGCTTCCACTAGTTTAATATAATCAAAGCGTATGTCCCATAACAGGCCAAAATTACGCCAAACAGTGTCACAACCACAGGAACCACATACGCTGCAACCTTCCCCAAAATATGTTCTATCCGCTGAATCATTTTCGTTCCCTGCAGCTTGTTATACCCAAAATAGAGCAAAATGAGCGGCAATACATACATAAAATTATAGATCATGACAAAAAGCAGAACCAGCGGGGGCA
>CABRZL010000112.1 GCA_902475435.1 uncultured Eubacteriales bacterium
TACAGAACCTCGTACTCGGCCTGGTTATCATCGGCGCCGTACTGCTCGACGTTACCCGTGAGCGCATGGCTGCTAAGGCTCGCCGTCTGGCTGCTAAGTAATTTTTGACACTATCCATCTCTCTACTCTTTTTCACAGAGGAGTCTGCGGTATGCAGACTCCTCTATCTTTTTATATAAAATCAAAGGTGGACAATCTCTGTCCACCTCGTTTGCTATAATACACCTGTAAATCACTTCTCAATCGCCAGAACATTCCGCACGATCACGTTGATACGCTCGATGCTTTCGAGCGGGAGGTCGCGGATTTGGTCGCACACCTGTGCGATGACGGCATCTTTCGCATTATCCACAGGTTGTGGATCGGCGAACAGCTCCGCCAGTGAAATGTCGAGCGCCCGCACGATCTTTTCCAGTGTTTTTATCGTCGGACTTTTCAGTCCGCGCTCTAAATGCCCGAGAAAAGCCGGGTTGATTTCCGCCTGCAAAGCCAGCGTTTCCTGGCTCCAGCCGCGTAAATTTCGGAAATATCGGATTCGCTCGCCTACATTGACTTCGCAATACATCATCGTCACCTGCCCTTTGATATTAGCTTATCTGGACAATTAGTATTGCGCAAAACACTATGAGTATTATATAATAATACCTATAGATGATATACTGTACCAGTCAACAAAAAGCAGGAAAATAATAGATTTCATAAACACAAATAGTAAAGTGGGTGATTTGATGGGCGAAGTAGTTGCATTAAAGGATATATACGATGATTTTGAGGTGCAGTTTGAAGTCATAACGCCGATTGATTTCCATAAACAGCTCGATGAGCGTCAGAAACGAATTGCATGCGGCTTGGCGTCAATAGACGACCAATTAGCGGAAACACAGACGGTTCTTGATCGGTTGAATTCAGATATTGACAGGCTTACAAACCGAGCAGACGCTTTGGACTATATGGTGGCAGTTGGTAGTGGCGTTTTATCTGGCATTATTGATGTTGTTTGTGTAGGAGATTTTTCTCTGGATACCGCAAATCAATGGGGTAATGATAAAATCAATCGTTTTGTTACGAAAATTGCAAAGATGCAGGGCTATAACGGTGATGATTTGTATGGTGCTGTGCGGTATATGGAAAAGAAGGCACCCTTGGCTGCTGATACGGTAACGGATCAATTTGGTAGCGGCCTACAGCATCATCTAAGAGATTTTTCGCATCATCCGACTCCGGTCGGACTGTTTTTCTCACTGCTGACACAATTTACAGGTATGGTTTATGGCACGAATCGCGTAGGTGTATTTCAAGTTGTGCCACTTTCGCAAAACGGTTTAGCGTTGGTCGGAAAAAATTTCCCTGAAAAGATTATCTTTGGTGTAATCAACTGGATGCTGCACATGGTCAGTGATATGGCTGGTTCATCTTCGTCTATTTTGGAAGGAAAGATGGGTACTGGACTTCCCGGTCCAATCGTTTCGCTGCTTAAGGAATTGTCGGCGCTTCCGGTTTTCCGTAATCTCAATGAGGATGGAAACCGTGAATTTTCAGTATGGATTTCTAAACTGTTTAACGGCACATTGTTGAAAAACGGCAATGGAGATCCCATTAAATTTGATTTGCGGACGGAGATCGGTGTTGCAGAACAGTTGGGAAAGCAGGCAATTCCAGTCATTGTGAACGAGTGTATGGTGCGAGGCTTCTATTTTGTTCGTCGTTTGTATGCAGAGCTGAAACAGCAGGATATTCGTCAAATCAGTGATTTGAAAAAGATAGATTGGCAGGGCACGCTGCCGTTCAAAAATCGGACAATCGTTCGCATGCTGACTATCGCAACCGGCACCATGACAGCGATTGACTTGGCGGATGCTGCAATCGAGTCGGCAATCAAATCGGGCGGTATTACGCCGGCTATGATTCCTAATATGCTTGTAAAGGTTAATTTTGTTGGTTTGGGCAGATTTGCAGTAGCAGTCGGAACAGATGCAGCCATGGGCATCAAACGCAGTAAACTGCGTAATCAGAGAATTGCACTGATGAATGAGCGGCTGTTTTTGATGAACGGAAAAACATTCTACAAGCAGGCGAATGTGTGGATTGCAGCTGAGAATACAGGGAAGAGCATTCAAGAGGTCTATATCTTAATGGAGAAGACCGGAAGAAACTTTGCAGCAGCTTATGAAGAAATGAAAACGGATTTAGATGCGATCGGCAGATATATGCCAAGTATAAAGGAGAAAAATCCGAAGTTAGTTGAAGAGGCACTGGACATTTTAAAGTGGGGCGTTTGATTATGGATATCGAAGTTTTCAACAAGAATTATTTACCAGCAATAAACAATATTGAGAGTATGACAAATGAAAAGTTGGTTGATACCGTTCCTGTTATCTTAGAAAAGCAGTTTACTGTATTAGAACAGACGAAGAACAAGGTAGCTCAAGCAAGTGAACGTGCAAAAAGAGCACAGGAATCCGCAAGGTATGCGAGTGAACACTCTGCAGGCTTATTTCAGAAAAGAGCAGCGATTGAATCGCTTCAAGATGCTGTAAGCGATGTGGCAAAGGCGCAGCAGTCTGCGGCTGAGGCACAAGAACTTTCCTTTGAGTATCAGAAGCAGTTGGCTAATTTCTCGAAATTTTTATTAGGATTGGGCGCTCGTAATATGACGATCAATAGAGCACTCAATCGTTCGCTGGAAATGAAGATGAAGGGCGCTTCGGAAAAAGAACTGGATAATTTGGCGCAGCAAGAATTTCTATCGGTTATCAAACAACTGAAAGATCAAGAAGATATCATGCTCAAGCAGGAGGATTTGTCAAAGATTGTCCGTGGACATGATGAGGAATTAAAACAGCAGGATAATACCTTGCGTCGTCAGGCTGCAAAGGATGCAGAGCACGACAAGCTGTTTCAAGAGAAGGCTCGCAAGGATAAGGCACAGGATGAAGAACTGAAGCGTCAGGCGGACAAAGATGCAGAGCATGACAAGCTGTTTCAGGAGAAAGCCCGTAAGGATAAAAGTCAAGATGAAGAGCTGAAACGACAAGCGGCGAAAGATGCAGAGCATGATCGACTGTTCAAGGAAAAAGCTCAAAAAGACAAAAGTCAAGACGAAGAACTGAAACGTCAAGCAGCAAAAGACGCAGAGCACGACAGATTATTAGCAGAGAAAACAAGGAAGGATGATGAACAGGACATAAAACTGGGACAATTATCCGAAAACAATGCGGAACAGGATAATCAGATTGCTGCCCTGCAGCGTCAGACAGAGGAACAGGCTCAGCAGATTGGAGATATGCAGCAAGTAAATACAAAGCAGGCACAGGAAATCGCTGAACTGCAGGAATGCTGCGCTGCATTGGAAAAACGACTTGTGGAAGAATGTGAGAAACGCTTGGCTGAAGATCACAATCTGGCAACTGTAATTGATTTGAAAGCTGCCAAAACGGCCAATACAGCATCTATTGCAATAGGTGCTGTAGCATTGATATCTGCATTGATACAATTTTTCATTTAAGTACATGATGTGTATCATATCAGGGTGATATCACAATGTGGGAGGATATATATATGAATACTTATCCCAACTTTTCCTTTAACCTCGCATCAGCGTTTTTGCAAAACCGTGCAAAAGAAACTGTGTGCGTTTCTCCGGTCAGCCTGCTGCTGCCGCTGGCGGCGGTGGCGAGCGCATCGGAGGGCGGTACTAAAGACGAGTTCGCAAAGGTCCTCGGCGATTCTGCGAATGACCCGCAGCGGCTCCTACATGATATGCACGAGATCTGCAAGGTACTCAACGACTGCTCGGCCGTGCGCGAGCTGACGAACACCATTACAGGCGAAAAGGACCATGCGTTCCAGTCAGACTTCGCGGAGAATATGCGCCACACCTTCGGGGACGGTGTGGGGATGAAGAACGGCTCGGGTGACAGCATCACGCTTACCAACATCACGCATTTCAAAGAAGATTGGGTAACGCGCTTTTCGAAAAGAGACGAGGCATTCTATTCCACACCGTATGGCGTAGAGGAACACGGCGAAACCGTGCCGTTCCTGTATTACGACGAAGAAGAACTGGGATATACGAAGAACGAGCATTACCAGAGCGTAACGATTCCATTCAAAACAGCGGCAGCGAGTGGGGAAAACTGCCATATGACCTTTGCAATGCCGTTCAATCATTCGCTCGATGACGTAATCGCGTCACCGGAACGGATGGCAAAAATGCTGCAATGTCAGCCGTTTGGTGGATACAGCAAGGCGGAAGTGCATCTGCCCGCCTTTTCGTTGAAAAAGAACGGTTCGCTGAAAGCGGAGCTGGAACAGCTCGGACTGCATCGGGCGTTTGATAAGTACGCATCTGATATTCCCAATATGGTGAATTTAGACCCGAATGAGAACTTGTATATCGAAAGCGTTGCTCAGGAGATCATGGTCGATGTCAATGCGCAGGGAGCCGAGGCGAGAGCAAAAACAGTGATAGCAATGCGCGCATTTACATCGTGCGTGATGATCGAGCCTCCCAAAACGATTCTCCGCTTTAACCATCCATTTCTGTTCACCATCTGGCTTAGAACGTCGAGTGGTGATGAGTTACCACTGTTTATCGGTGCAAAACGGTAAGATATTACGTAGCACAATCGAAAAGGAGCACAAGACTCTTGCAGTTCATTCAGTAAGAGTTTTGTGCTTTTTTACTTGATAGATATATAGAAAATATCCAAATCAAAATATATATAAAATACATAAAAGATATATAGTAAGGAATAAAAATGATATAACTATTGCACAATATTGATAGGCATGGTATTATATAGAAAAAGAATGCAATTTTATACAGCATTCGATTTACCACAGACAGTAGATACTTAAAGAGTAGGAGGATTCATTATGCTGTTATCTAAAAGCTTGGTTATGGCCATGAAGTCTTATGATATTTCTGGTGTAAAGGTATTGTGTGATGGTTCGATTCGTGAGAAAGCGGCTAAGACATTTGTCGATAAATTTAGAAGCAAATGGAATAATGCGCTGGATTTAGTCGAGGAAGAGTGCGGCAACTGCACGACGAAAGAAAAAAAGCATTTCCCGCTTGCGATTCAGCCGACAGAATATGGCTTTTTCGTCAAGGTAGTCGAGTTGGATATTAAATTTAAATATCGTAATTGTAATGTTCAAAATTATAATTTGCGATATAGTGCGGAGGCACTTGAAGAAGCATTAATGGAGACGAAACAGGCGTATTCTGGTTTGGAATATGAGGGATATTGTGGATGCATTGTTTCGGATATCGATGGTATGTCAATAGAACAATGGGAAATTCCATTCGTCGGCAAAGAAGATACTGATAAGAAATATGAATTTGTAGGCGAAGCCCTGAGTCGCGCTCTAAGATACGAGGCGAATATGCCGGAAACCGAATTCTGGATTGAATTAGAGGAGCAGTTGGAGAGCACAGAAGATTTTGAGGAAACAATCCGCGTATTGTGTGCTTATGCGCAGTGGATCGATGAGGAGGTGCTGAAGCAGGCAATAGATAGGATTATCGAGTTTGCGGATTCGCTGGATGAAGGATTACATGAAACGCTGGTAGAAGAGGCAGCAAAATAAGATTGGTACACAATCAATGATAACCGTAAATTTCCAATTCTACCATATCACCCAATATATACTATAAAAATGCAGAGAGAAAAGCGATAAAAATTGCTGAAAAAGAGACTTCCCCCATACGGAAACAATGGTTATGCGAGTGTGTGAGAAAAACTCTGTAAATAAGATTCTTCTATGATAATTAAGGGCGATGAGCTTATGGATTAGGCTTGTCGCCCTTGTCTTATATATAAGCTGCATGCAGACATGTCAAGCGCAGGCGGTTTCCCTTCTGTCTTCTTGACCGGTCTTCCAATTATTCAGGTAAACGTCCTTCGTACATAATGCTCAGTTCTCCGTAAACCTGTGCCCAGTTTCGGATCGTAGTAGTCCATTTTTTTCGTAGCCTCGAAAGTGGCCAGATACAGGGCTTTTAACAGGGCAGTATCGCTTGGAAATACACTTCTCTGCCGGTTCAGCTTCCGATAGGTGGAATTCAGTGATTCGATCGCATTTGTCGTGTAAATAACCTTTCTGACAGTGGCTGAGAACTTAAAAATAGGTGAAACAGCATCCCAGTTGTCCTTCCAGCGTTTCATGGAATTCGGGTATTTCGGAGTCCATTTTTCAG
>CABRZL010000113.1 GCA_902475435.1 uncultured Eubacteriales bacterium
CTGGTCCGGACAGCGTCTGAGCGCCGGGAGCGAAGCGATTCTCAAAAACCTTAAGGGGCCATGCCAGAACTATGCTGTGGGTATCCCTCCCACAGTAGAGCCGCTGTACGCCCGGTCAGGTTCCGTTTTTTACTGTACTATAATCTGGTTAAAATTTCAAGTCCTTTCAACAAATTTTTCCTACAAAGATTAAGGCATGAAAAGACTTGTAGTAATGGTTCCATCATCCAAGATGTAGTTGCTGTTTCAGCGCTTCCTGTAAGGTCTGGGAAAAATTCACATGATTTGCTACGGCAATAGTGTGTCACCGCTGGTTGAAAGGTAGTTCAAAAAGGGATATTTCATTACTTCATTTTTTGAAAAATAGATCTACAGATCCGATGTGCAGTCTGCAAATAGATATTTTATCCAATAATAGATTGTTTTTTGAAAAACTATAAATCTTGCATAAATATTCACTTCTTCTTGTCACCAAAAAGTATGAGCGTTTGCTGTCAATTTCCGATCATGGCAGAATTATAGAACCTGTAAGTTTCAAAGACAAAAATGATCCCCCACTAATTGGAGGATCATTGTATTTTATAGAAACCAGTAAATTCTCACAGGCTAGCAGCAAAATAAAGGTAAATCATGTTTAGCCGTGCATACACACTGCAGACAATATGTTCCTAATATCTCGGAAATCTATTTATGTTACCAAATCATCAATTTTTCTGCCTGTTTTTTTAATTCTTTGCGGAAATCTGGGTGGGCAATGCTGATGAGGGCATCCACCCGCGCCCGGACGCTCTTATCTCGAAGCTTGGCTATACCGTATTCCGTGACCACATAGTCAACAAGATTTCGGGAAATGGACACTACAGAACCATAGGTCAGGCCTGGTTGAATTTTGGAAACTGTACCGCCCTTGGCGGTGGCACGCAATGCAATGATGCCACGACCACCTTTGGAGTGGAACGCACCGTAGGCAAAATCCGTTGCGCCACCGGTTCCGGAAAACTGGGTGAAACCAAGGCTTTCTGAGGCAATCTGCCCTGTCAGATCAATCTGCAAAGCCGAATTGATGGATACCATATTGTCATTTTGAGCAATAACAAAGGGATCATTCACATAACTGGCAGGGAGCACAGATATGCCAGGATTGTTATCGACAAATTCATAAAAATGTCGATCGCCCCACATAAAGGTGCAGACGCTTTTGCCTGGATTCAGATTTTTTCGTTTGTTTGTAATAACGCCTTCCTCCATCAGCATGGCCATTGGAGTACTAAACATTTCTGTATGCACGCCCAAATCCTTTCGGTCCAACAGTTCCTTTGCTACAGCACCGGGAAGGCCACCAATGCCAAATTGAATGGTATCACCATCATGAATCAGGGAGGCTACATGTTTGGCAATCATGGTTTCCACTGGATCTGCAGGATACTCCGGTGCATAGACAATTTCCTCGTCGGTCTCTTCAATAATAAAGTCGGCCTCTTCAATGGATACCTGGGTAGCTCCCTGGGTGTGGGGAAGGTTACGGTTTACCTGAAAAATCACCAAATCTGCATTTCGCATCAGTTCCAGCTCATACTGCAAGCAGCAGGAGAACAGTACATACCCATTCTGATCCATAGGGGTCACTGTAGCAAAGAACACATTGGGCCGACAGGTGGCCAACATGCACCGAGCTAAATCGTGAAGATTCTGAGGCACAAAAGTCACCCTGCGATCCTTGTGAATTGCTCGATGGGGTTTTGCATAGAACGCGGCTAAAATATCAATTTTCCCATTGAGCTCCGGCATGGAAAGCATGGGATAGTTCTCCTGGGGATTGTTGAGCCATACTTTGACATTTTCTACCCGATTTCCAATGGTATGCAGTTTTCGCAGAATTGGTGCTGTTTCATTGCCGTAATGGCCGGAGGCGATACAGTCTCCGGATTTGATTTGATCCAGCGCCTGCTGAAGGGTTATCAATTTGGAATGATATAACTCTTGCTTTGTCATGCAGCATGCTCCTTTTCAGACTTGCTTCGGTTCCGGTCGATAGGGCGTCACCGATTCCCGGGCATGGGGATTAACTGCTTTCCCTGCGTCCACTTGATCCAGCCACTTGAAGGGTTCCGTGCGATATGTTTCCCAGGTTTCTGTATTCATAGGTTGCTGCATATACGGGAACGTGTAGCGCCAGTAATTGGTACGGGCAATATACTTCTCGTCCTGCTGGCCGGAGTTCACATCACCCAATTCACCTGCTGCGATACGAAGCAGAGAACCATATTGCTCGGATACAGTGTGCAGCTTCAAATCCTCCACCAGGAGTTTTTTCAAGGGGCGCTTGGCCAGGTTGGACATAATGGTGCGGTTTTCATAGGACATGCGCTTCCACATCCGGGCGATTTCCCAGGCGCGGTCCATGACCCGGTCTTTGGCTACCACTTCGCTGATCATACCCCAGTCCAGCATCTGTTGTGCGGTGAACTGGCGGGTGGTCATCATATAGTAGTTACCGCGCTTCGTTCCGAAAAAGTGCTGTGCCATCAGTCCCATACCGTCGCCGGGTACTAAGCCGCCGTGGGCATGAGGAACCTCCATCCAAGTGTCCTCAGAAGCAATAGTCACATCGCAAAGCATGGCGGAATCCCAATGAAAGCCCGGCCCTGGGATAGCACCGATTGTAGGCACATCCAGGTCAAAAATCATATTTTTGATCAGATTGGTGTCATCAAAATACTGGTGCTGAAACCGCTGGGTGGGAAGCTCGGAGTAGGTTTCCCAGCCGTTGGGATCGGATTCGATCATCCAGGTATTGCCGATGTGCGTGAAAATAATGATTTCATTTTTCATGTCCATCGAAATGACTCGAACCAGTTGGCTGATGGCCCTGTGGGACATACCGGAGTGCTTCATGGGACCGTCGTTTGTCTTCCAAGTAACCTGCAAAATTCCGTCTTCCCGGTAGAGGTCGGCAAAATTCCGAAACCATTCTCTGTACTCGTCCAATTCCGGGAGCTTTACATAGGGCGCTAAGGGTTGTGCCATAATCAATTCCTCCTTGTTTTTATCTTAAATATATCCATACTTCCGGGCATCGCGTCGAAGATCCTCCCGAAAATCCGGATGGGCGATTTGAATAAGTTGTGTTGCCCGTTCTTTGACTGAGCGGCCACGCATATAGGCAACGCCATATTCTGTAATGATAATATCTGCCACATTCCGGGAGATGGTGACCACCGATCCTGGAGTTAGAATGGACTTGATTTTGGAAATGGCACCGTCCTTAGTGGTGGACGCCATAGCGATAATGCCTCGGCCACCCTTGGAGTGCTGCGCGCCAAAGGCAAAGTCAAACGCACCGCCGGTACCAGAATACTGAATTGGGCCTATGGATTCGGAGCAAATCTGACCTGTCAGATCAATTTCCATAGCTGTATTGATGGAAACCATATTATCAATTTGAGAGATCACAAAGGGGTCATTGGTATACGATGCCTGACGAAAGAGCACATCAGGATTGCCAGATATAATGCGATACAGCTTTTCGTCTCCTAAAATAAAGTTACCTACATGCTTGTTGCGGTCAATATTTTTCCTGGCCCCAGTGATGACGCCGGCGGCAATCAAATCTCCCATAACGGGGGTATATAACTCCGTGTGAAGGCCCAAATCCTTTTTATCGAAGAAGGAATTTCCCACGGCATCGGGCATCCCTCCCAATCCCAACTGGATGCAGTCTCCATCGTGGACAAATTCTGCAACGTATCCGCCAATACTCAAATCTGTTTCCGAAGGTGTGCTGCGAACATTGTAAATAGTGGCCGGATAATCCGCCTCTACAATCAGATCCACATGTTCCACGGGAATTGTCAGACATCCAGGGAACTTCGGCAGATTGGGATTTACCTCCAAAATTACCTGTTTGGCATGCCGGTAAGCGCATTCCTCCCACATACCGCTACCGGAAATTGTGAAGTTTCCGTTCTCATCCATAGGCGTTGCAGCAGCAATAAACTTGTGGATGACGGGTTTATATTCCGTTCTGCGCTGCATCATGTCGTGGAGATTTGAAGGCAAATGGGACGCCAGACCCAACTTCGCGGCCTTTCGGAGAGAAGCATCGTACAGGTGACAAACCATGTTCAGCCGTCCCTTCAGCTCCGGCATATCCATAAAGGGATATGTACAGCCGCTACCCCGTTTTCCCTTGAGCAGTTCGATCCCCGTTAGATTCGGCGCAACACGGTGAAAGTTCTGATAAAACTCAATGGGTTCACACAATTCTCCACCGCCGGAAATCACGTCTCCATCCTGAATCATGTTCAGAACATCATCAATAGTACCTACCTTAGATTGATATAACGTCCGGTAATCCATTGGATCGGCTCCTTTCGGAAATTCCTGTATATTTATCATAACATTTGTTTTATCACCACACAAATACCGAAAGCAGTTGCATCGTTATAATGAAAAGGCTATAATGGAATAGAAGGAGGAGACAATGTGACTTCTTTGCAAATCAACTATTTTTTGAAAGTGGCTGACCATATGAGCTTTTCTCAGGCAGCTCAAGAACTATACGTATCACAGCCATCTGTCAGTCGGCAAATCAAACTGCTGGAGCAAGAACTGGGATACATGCTGTTTGATCGTTCTCGAAAGAATGCTATCAGGCTGACTGCTGCAGGAATCGTCTTTCGGGAAACCTTCCATCATGCTCGGCAGCAGTTTATGGCGGCCAAAACGGTGGCTCAGGAGGTTTCCAGACAGCCTGCCTTGCAGCTTCGGGTTGGCGTGGGTTCCTATTGGGACATGAGTCAGGAATTACGCACCTTCCGAGACCAAGTTCAACTGCGCTATCCCCAGGCCACGCTGTACTTTGAAAGCAACGATTTTCAGGTACTTCGTCAAAAGATTCGCTCCGGTGCTCTGGACGTGATGCTCTGCACAAAAACCAGCCTTATGGATTTCGATGGACTGGAGGTGGTACAGATTGCCAATCTGGAAAGTCGAGCCTATGTGCGCAAGGGATTGCTCTGCCCGGAACAGCAGCCCCTCCGGGCAGAGGACTTTGAAGGACAAAATCTGCTGATGCTTTCAGAGGAAGAATCTCCCATGGCCATGGAACTGGCACAGCTGCAATTTTTGGCGCGCCAAGTCAAAGTGATACCGGTATGGTTGCCCAATCGGGATACGATTTTACAGGCATTGCTACTGGGGGATGGAGTGGCTGTGTTTGACCAGTACATGCGGTTTCGAGACGACCCCAGGCTCACCTACTTCAATCTGGAGGATCATATTCCTATCTGTACGCTCTGGGATCAACATAATCAGAATCCACTGATTCAGCTGTTTGCAGATTGCATGACGGAATTGATGAAACAATCAGTCTCTGGGGACTGTTGATACGTTTAGGTATAAAGAACAGGGCTTTGTTTGATGCATCGCATCAGAATGAAGAAATATCGGCCTTATAAAAGTGAGGTTGGAAAACTGCACGGAATCTCCCAAATTGGGATTTTTATGCAGAAAAACAGAGCAAAAAATGGGCTGCCAATGTGACGGAATTCAGCCCGTTCGGAGAAAAACTGTATCTCTCCAATCTTGGATCTGCATAACAGCACTCTGGTCAGCTATACAATTTTGAACTGCTCTGTTTTGAATGTGGTATCAACTATGTCAGATAAATCCTTTGAGAAGATAGCGAATGGAACTACTTTCAACCGTGATTCCAACCTGATCTGGCTATATCAGAACAAAATGTTGGGCAGATGATATACGTATTATCAATATGTATATCATTTTTGCTTATATTTCTTTTTCTTGTTGTTCGTCAAGATTGCCTTGTAGCTCTTGCGCTCTTTTCGGGGAATCCGCAGCAGCTCCATAGTACGATCCGGACCGATCTCCAACGACGCCATAAGCGCCCGGAGACACTGAACGGTCTGGT
>CABRZL010000114.1 GCA_902475435.1 uncultured Eubacteriales bacterium
CAAGTCCCATGGTAGATTCTCTGGACCCGGAGTATCTACGCCGTCATGATCTGGCTCAAACCCTTCAGCGTCAGGTGTCTGAAGAAGGCTATGTCCTGTTAAAAAACAGCGGTATTCTGCCTTTGTTTGGCGAAAATATCCGACTCAATATCTTTGGGCGCCATGCCACAACGTTTTTTGAACCGGACCTGTGCAACAGATACGGAGTAACGCTGAATACGAATCTTTTGAACTTTTACTCCCAGTATCAAACCAAGGATGTTGGCTACACCGGATCAGGTTGGGACCATGAAAAACAGGAATACATCCCCCAACAGCGTACTGCCACAGGCATGTTCGGGAATATTGGATACCTTGATCCGGAACCTTTCATTGGGCATGAAGTCCGCAATCAAGACGGTTCTTTGCGAGTGGCTCCTATCCCTCAGCCACTCTTGGACGAAGCCAAAGATTTTTCTGACACAGCAATTGTTGTAATCTATCGTCATGGCGGCGAGGGAGCTGATCATGAAAAGGGTGACGAGCGTCTCAGTGAAGGGGAAGCCGCCATGATCTCCTTTTGTACGCAGCACTTTGCAAAGGTAATTCTTATTTTGGCCACCAACAGCGTGATTGACGGAGATTTTCTGGTGGAGAATACAGACTATGAATTTTATCAATACACTTACGGCGGGGGCGTTTACTCCAACAATATCGGTAAGGAGGTTTTGGCCGATTACGAAAGCCGCGTTGAACTTCGATATGTAGATGAAAATGGTTTGCCGCATCCCCATGTATATTCCATCAATGCAGAAAAACTGGGCGGCATATTTTACACCTGCAATAATCCAGGAGACAACGGTGCAGAAGCCCTGATGAAACTACTTTTGGGCAAACGATCCCCCTCAGGGCGCCTGATGGATGAAATTATTTATGACTATGACGACAATCCGGTCAGTCTTTCAAGCGGCGGCTTGGTATTCAATCGACAATCCACCGGAGACGACCGCTATATCTATGGACACAACTTCGTCGCTTATCATGAAGGTGTCTATTTAGGTTATAAATACTTTGAGACCTTCCGTCCGGATCGCGTAGTTTTCCCATTCGGGTATGGACTGAGCTATACATCCTTTCACTGGGATATTGGTTCTCTGGAAACAAAAAACAACGAACACGGCGAGCTCCAGTTCTCTGTATCTGTAACTATAACAAATACAGGGAATATGCCTGGAAAAGATGTCGTACAGCTCTACGTAACTGCTCCCTACAGAGAAAACAGCAAATATCACGTTGAGAAGCCGTTAATTTCTCTCTGCTCCTTTGAAAAAACACAGGAATTGTCGCCGAGCGAGTCTACCACGGTAAGTTTAATTTGGAATGCCAGAGACATTGCCTGCTACTCTGACACCGCTGAATGCTATGTGCTGGAAGAAGGACTCTATTGCTTCTGCGTAGCTAATGATGCAAAATCCGCTCATTGTGCTCCCCGGGCGGCGCTCTGCTGGACATTAGACGAAGATATGTTATTCCGTTGCGATGAGATCACCGGAACCCCATATCGGAACCTATTCACCGGCAACGCTGCGGACGGTTATCGTTATGACGCTTGTGGTACCGAAAAAGAGCACATTGTATACATTCATCGTATCGACAAAAACGGAGTCCCCACTGTAGCGCCTGATACATATCCAAAGTCATCCGTCATCGACGCGCATACCAGGGAAACCACCCAGATTTTGGACTTGGAAACAAGAGGACTGTCTTCCTATTACGAAATGGACCGTACCGATGTACACTTTTACCCAGCAGACATTCCTATTCCTACAACCAATGCTGTATATAGGGATGAAACCGGAAAACAAAAAAACTTTATGCTCCAGGATGTTTTCCGCTTTTTAAACGATAACACAAGCCCTGATTATCATAATGTTTCCGCATTGTATGAAAAAACCGGAATACGCGTTGACGCTTGGGATGAAAACACAGATAATTTGGTGTGGGATTATTTTCTCAAGCAGCTAAGTGTCAACGAGATGCTCTGTCGATTCTATCACTGCGGCTTTGATATTCCATCTCTCAAAGAGTATGGGATCCCCCAAACTTACTCCGCCGACACACCGGGTCAGATTGGCACAAATAATAAAATGAAAATGTTCCGAACCACCCGATACTGCGACACAATCCTGGCCTGCACATTCAATAAAACACTATGCCGTGAATTTGGTTTTGCCCTGGCCCGGGAAGCAGCAGCTTCCGGTGAAAACGGCACCTCATATTTTTACGCCCCTGGTTGCAATTTACACCGTTCCTGTCTCTCCGGTAAAAACAACAACTACTTTTCCGAAGATGCTTATCTCGCCGGTTGGATCTGCGGCTACTTTCTTCAGGGCCTGGAGAATGGCGGCATCAATGGATGTCTGAAACATTTCGCCTGCAACGATCAGGAAATCAGCCGTGAAGGCCTTGTCGTCTTTGCAAATGAACAGACTTTGCGTGAGAACTATTTTGCTGCCTTCGAGCACGCCATTAAAATTGGCGGCGGCCAAGGCATCATGACGTCTCTAGGTCGTGTGGGCACGGTCAACGCTTGTGGTAACAGCCACTTGACTGTGGAATTGCTGCGCAAAGAGTGGGGATTCAATGGTATGGTCATTACAGATGGCTACGGCGTCACTTCCTATATGTACGGCATCAATGTTATGCTGGGTGCCAACAGCGGCCTCTTATGTTTTGGAAACTCCGGCAATTTTGGCGAGTGCCAGGATTTTATGGAACTCTATCGATACTATCTCCAATATCCCGGCCGAACCATTGCCGCATTGCGGCAATTTATGAAAGGCAGTATGCACTCCCTGATGCAAAGCCACACCTTCCTGGATCTATATCAAAATTACGATTACTACAACAGTGAGGATTCCTCTGTCAGTACAGATATAAACTGGTTTGAGGCTCAAATTGGATTGGGGTATACTTACAGTCAGGCAAAGGAACTCACCTACCGCGGTATCAAACTCCTCCCCGGAGAGCATAACCCCATCGCTATGATGCAAAACGACAATTGCAAAGATCGAGGCGGTACGATTATTTTGAACGACTACGGCCTGGCTGAAGCAGAACTGATCGCTAAACCGGGCCATCGTCTCTCCATTCCGGTATCTATCCAAAAGAGCTATGGCATGTCCTCTTTTGCTTTTACAATTCGCTTCGACAAACAGGCATTTCAATTTCATGAGCTCTTGCTAAAAGACTCCATTTTAAACCCAAATGATTATTCCTATACAATAACCGAAACATCTTTCGGCATCAATATAAACTTCCAAAGTACAGGAGATGTATGTTCCATTCCCTGCGGCAAACTGTTTGACTTGATTCTGTTGGTACGAGCCCAAGCTACAGCGGGAATATATCCTTTGCAATTACTACCGATGTTGGATGAAAACGGGCAATATCTCCCCAGCTTCTTTGACAAGCAGGGGCACGAGATGAGCTTCTCACTGACCTCCCAATCGGGAAAAGCTACGCTGCACAACGGCTGGAGCGGCGTATACCAGAGTGTAGACACCGCTGAGTGGTGGCAGCAGGCCTCCCCAAATGACAACGCTGATGATTTAGCGGATCTAACTCTGCTGTCCAGTCAAATCCTGGTACAATAGTTGTTTGTTCCTTTTCTTGACATCACACGCTTCATATGGTACCCTCATGGTAAAGAATTGTGAAGGAATGGTGAAGTATGAGGCAGCGGATTGCATCGACTTTGATTTTGGCCTGCCTTTCTCTGAGTATTCTGCTCTTCCCTATGGGAGGATTTTATCGTAGTCCCCTAATGTGGGCCAGAGCAGGAACCGCACCAGAAAAGGCTGTGGATTTATTTCTGGTGGGAGCTACAGCCGATCTGGGGAAGGATGGAAGTTTCACATCTACCTGCTATTTACCGGTAGATCGCCATTTCCAGTCTGCTCTACTGGGACTGCAGGAGGGCCTGTATGCAGAGTCCTGCAATATCTACGCACCTTATTATCGTCAAGCCTGTCTGAGCGTTTATTATTTGGATGATCCAGATCGAGGTCCGTATCTGAGTGCTGCCTATGAGGATGTACGAGAAGCGTTTCTCTGGTATCTTGAACATTCAAACAACGGACGTCCATTGATTGTGGCAGGCTATTCTCAGGGAGCCGATCTGGCGCTCCGCCTCTTGGAGGAATTTTTTGACGACAGCTCTCTTAAACAGCAGTTGATTGCCGCATATCTCATTGGCTGGCGCGTGACTCAGGAGGATTTAGACCAGTTCCCCCATCTCCGAATGGCTCAAGGAGAATCTGATACTGGCATAATTGTGTCCTTTAACTCTGAGGCGCCTGGTGTCACCGGCTCTATCATTGTACCGGAGGGCGGCTATACATATGGTATTAACCCATTGAACTGGAAGACCGATGGCACACCTGCTTCAAAGGACGAAAACCCAGGAACTGTTGATCTTCACATGGACGGTTCCGCAGATAACGATCGCCCTCACCTGACGGGCTGTTACCAAAGCCCAGAACGCGGTACCATGATTGTCCCAGACATTTCCCCAGAAGCGTATCCCCCGGGAGAACCGCTTTTTGTAGAAGGCTGCTATCACAACTATGAATTACAGCTTTATTATCGCAGCGTTCAGGAAAATGTACAAACCAGAATAAACGCTTATTTCAGTCAGCAACCTTAAATAAAAATTTCCGGCCGAGATGCTCTCTCTGCCGGAAATTTTGTATTCACTTATGCCTGCCGCTCATAGTAGCGATCCAGAGACGCTTGCTTAATATTCAGGCAGTCCTCCAAGCCCATCTCTTTGCAGGTATTGATAAAGGAATCCAACTCGGAAATCGGTGCATCGCCGATAATATATCTCAGGAAATTCTCCTGGGCATAGGTCGTGATATCACCGGCCATAGCATTATACTCCTCGGCTTCCTCCCAGTACTTCTTACGCTTCTCCTTATCCATCGTATGGACTGCATGGTCGTAAGAATCCATAACCTTTCCCTCACGAATCTGATTATACAATGTTCCAAGAACCGGATAATTCAAGGTAACATACCCCGCTGCAAAAAGCAGTGCAATCAGTATTCCCAGTATCTTACTTTTCATTTCTCCTGACCTGTCTTTTCTTTACTTTCTTCCCTGTTCTGCTATTCTTTCTCTTCTTCCCCTTATTTGGTCTTATATGAAAATAATACCATAATAAAATAATTAAAACAACCGCAAGAACAAGCATGAGCGCATATGCCTTCCACATAGTATTGCCCTTCTTCTTCGAGTTATCCTTCTTCTTCGCCTCCTTATACGGGATGCGTGTTCCCCTTACAAGAAGTCTGTGACTGTTAATTCCATAAGGAGTACAGGTTACCAGAGTTACATAGTCTTTATTTTTATCAATTAACAGATCCGATACATTCTCCGGCAGAACAACCTTGATCTGATCTACTTCATAAGCCAGCGTTCGATTCAGTACATGAATGTAAAAGACATCTCCCGCCTTTACCTCTGTAAGATTATCAAACATTTTTGCAGACGGCAATCCGGTATGAGCTGAAATAATCGAATGGGTTCCCTTTCCCCCTACAGGAAGAGAACTATTCTCAAGATGCCCCGCTCCCTTTTCGAGCGACTCGCTGTCTGTTCCATGATAGATAGGCAGATATACATCAATCGAAGGTATCTCCACCGATCCCATAACACCGTCTCCGGCGATATTTAAAAGATTATCATAATCTTCATTCTGTTTTTTTACGGCATCCGGATCAAACGGGTCCGTCAGCACAACATTACCGAGAAGTTCCCTGGTAATCTGAAGTATATTTCTCCATAGTCTGGCA
>CABRZL010000115.1 GCA_902475435.1 uncultured Eubacteriales bacterium
CGCCACCACAGGTAACGATCATATCATAGCGCTCCCCGGTCTGCGCAATAACCTCTGTAATATCCTGAGGTTTCTGCGTCGGATGGCACAAAACATCATAGCCTGCGGCCGTAAATCGGGAAATCACATCCATCAGCTGATACTGCATTTCTTCCCGTCCAGCAGCAGGATTTACAAACAACAGCATTTTTTTCATGTCTGCATCCTCCGTTATAAAATTGATGCTCCGTTGATATTCAACTTAAATTTTAGCTTTAGCCGATCCGCTGCCCTACGACACAACAACATCCGGGTCATAAAAATTTCAAAATAATCCATAACCGGGCATTGATCCGTATCAATCGTCAAATTTAACGTCACCGTCTGCTTCCCAGTATCCAACACCAACCTGGCACATTCCACTGCATGATTGACTCGGTCATGAATATCAAACTCTGCCGGGTTTTGGTTGCGAACACGGCTACGTCTTACATCGCACTTATCCGCCAAAATCAAAGCCGCTGCCATCGGGTTGACAGGAAATGCAGTCGATTCATCATGGTTCCCAATTGCTGATACGATTACCGCAATTTCATCGGGGGCCATCCCCCATTTTTCCAACAAATGAAATGCAATTAACGCTCCCGACTGTGCATGTCCCTCCCGGTTAATCATATTTCCAATATCATGCATATATCCTGCAATACGCGTTAGCTCCACCGTTCTCGCATCATATCCCAGACGTTTCAGTAAATCGCCAGATTCCTGCGCACATTTTGTCACATGGGCAAATGAGTGTTCCGTATACCCCATAGCGCCTAACGCTTCGTCGGCCTTTCTAATATAGGTGTTGAGCTCCTCATTGCTCCTTACAAAATCATAAGAAATCATATTGCATCCTTTCTTGTGGTTTTTGCCGAGCAAACTGCGCCATCTCTCTGGCAAGGATCTCGGCTGACACAAATATTGGGGATTTTTCAACTTTTATAACGAAATCTTGATTCTTCTGTGGTAGCTTCTCCAATCTTCCACAAAATACAACGCGCCATTCTCATGCAGTCGCGCCAACAAACAATTCAGCAATCCCCAAAACAGGTAATTTCTAAAAAATCCGTTTCTTTCAAAACAAATTCAGTTTATCACAGGCCACATGAAAAAGCAATCCAACAAATGGTCGTATTTGTGCAAAAAACGGCGAAGCCGGACACAGTGCAAAAACACTCGCGTCCGGCCGCTTTCCAATATACATCTATTCAATTCGTTCAAAAACCTCTGGCCCATGTTTGCAAATCGGACAGACATAATCCGGCGGAAGCTCTTCCCCTTCATAGATATATCCGCAGATCGTACAGCGCCAGCCTTTCACCTTCGGCTTCTTCTCCGGCTTAGGCTTGATATTGGCCTGATAATAGCTGTAACTTACCGGTGCAGCTCCATCCATTACGTCGCAGTCTACAACATCAGCGAGGAACTGCGTATGGGTACCCAGATCCATGGAAGACACCACTTTGCAGCTGAGGTAACCGCAGGAAGACCATGTGAGATACGGCACGCCATGGACGTCCGTCTTTACGCTAAGGCCTTGGAACTTATCAACATCCCGACCGCTTTGAAATCCAAAGTGCTGAAACAGCCCAAAGGTTGTATTTTGATCCAGCAGGGAAAGCGCAAACACGCCAGATTCCTGGATCAGCTCATGCGTAAAATTGGATTTGTTGACAGTAATCGTGATGCGTAGGGGCTGACTGGTTACCTGCATCGCAGTGTTAATGATGCAGCCTCCTGTCTTGCTTCCGCTTTTGGACGAAAGCATATACAGTCCACAGGTAAGATTATACAGGGCTTTTGTATTCATAGTTCAGGCTCCTTTTCAGATAGTCTTTCCTCTATCATCGCAGAAAATTCAAAAAAGTCAATAAGCTGATGAAATTTTTATGTAGAAAACAAATCATGTAATCTGCAATTCATATTATTCTGCTGACAGAAAACTTTCCGGCTCTGCAACGGAGAGCTCTTATAATAATTAAATATCGGCATACAGCACAATGCCGCATGCCGATTATTTTACTTACACCTCTCCAAAAGCTTCTCCCATCTCTCGTCCACATACCGTTGTGCTTCTTCCAGCATCCACTCGTTACCCGCTTGAAAGCAGTGCTTAAACCGCCCCTGAAGCCGCATATAATCCTCAATGGGTAATTTCTTTTTCGGTTCGTAAGTCAGGCGCCATACTCCATCTTCAACTTCATACATGGGCCACAAGCAGGTATCTACCGCCAACTGGCAAATTTGAGGCAGTAATGCCGTCTCATATTGCCAGCCCCTGGGGCACGGAGACAACACATTTAAAAAACACGGTCCCTGGGTATAGATGGCTTTACGCGCTTTTTCATGCAGATCTCGAAAGTTCCCAACAAATGTAGTCTGTGCCGCATAGGGAATTCCATGGGCCACCATAATTGCAGTCAGATCTTTCTTGTCCTGCTGCTTCCCCTGCTTATCCTTCCCAACCGGAGCCGTGGTAGCATTTGCAAATCTGGGGGTGGAGGACGATCTCTGAATCCCGGTATTCATATATGCCTCATTATCATAGCACACATAGACCATATCATGTCCACGCTCCATAGCGCCGGAAAGAGATTGAAAGCCGATATCATACGTGCCGCCATCACCTCCGAAGGTGATGAACTTGTAGTTGTCCTTGACTTTGCCCCGTTTTTTCAACGCTTTGTAGCAGGCTTCTACACCGGAACAAGTTGCTGCGGCGTTCTCAAACGCAGAATGAATATAACTCTCAGTCCATGACGTGTAGGGATACATAAATGTGGAAACCTCCAGACATCCTGTCGCGTTGGTAACCACCGCCTTATCATCAGCGTCCAACGCCCGCATGACTGCCCGACAGGTAATGCCGGCACCACATCCGGCACATAACCGGTGGCCGCCTACAAAACGTTCAGGCTTCTCCAATTCCTTTTTAAACTGATAGGCCATTTTTTATTCCTCCCTGACACCCATATGCGTGTATACTTCACCCATATCTCCGGTCTTGGCAATACCCTCTAGCCGTGCATACAATCTCTCAATATCATCCGTAGACACATCTCGACCACCCAAGCCATAAACCACATTGATTAGCTTTGGCCTTGTTTCGAGATCATAAAGTGCGCTCCTGGTTTCCGCAAACAACGGTCCACCGCACCCTGAAAATCCCTCGGACTTATCCATGACAGCCACTGCCTTGCAGTGCTTTAATGTCCGGGCCAGCTCCTCTGCCGGGAAGGGCCGGAACACCCGGATCTTTACAAGGCCAACCTTCTTGTTTTGCTCTCTTAACGCATCCACCACAGCTTTCGCTGTTCCTGCTGTGGAACCGATAAGCACTAACGCCTCCTCAGCATCCTCCATGTGGTACGCTTCAAAAAAACCATATTTTCGTCCTGTCATCTCTGCAAAACGGTCCGCCTGCTTTAAAATTGCTGCTTTAGCATGTTTCATAGCCTCCGCTTGCTGCTTTTTATGCTCCATATAATACTGCGTTACATCATACGGCCCTACGGCCAAAGGTTCCTGACTGTTCAGAAGATAATGCTCTGGGTCATATTCTCCTACAAATGCTTTGACCTCATCATCCTCCAATAACGCAATATTCTCTACAGCATGAGAGGTAATGAACCCATCCATACAGATCATTACGGGAAGCCGTACATCCTCTGTTTCCGCGATTGGAAATGCCTGAACATAATTATCATAGACTTCCTGATTATTTTCTGCATATATTTGAATCCAGCCGGAATCCCTTGCTCCCATCGCATCAGAATGGTCATTATTGATGTTAATCGGACCAGATAATGCCCGGGTCGCTACTGCCAGCACAATCGGAAGACGGCCGGACGCCGCAACATAAAGCATCTCATACATAAGAGCCAGACCACAGGATGATGTCGCGCTGATGGCTCGGCCGCCAGCAGCTGCAGCTCCCATACAGACGCTCATGGAACTGTGTTCAGATTCTACCGTCACCAGTTCCGTATGTACCTTCCCATCCGCTACATACTGAGCAAAATATTGCGGAATTTCTGTAGACGGGGTAATCGGAAATGCCCCCATCACATCCGGATCAATTTGCCGCATTGCCACTGCCACAGCTTCATTTCCGGAGAGACGATCAAAATGTGCCATTAGCGTTCCTCCTTCCACACGATAGCATGAAACGGACATGCTGTAATACAGATGCCGCACCCCTTACAATGCTGAAGATCAAACTCGCCTCTCTTGCCATTTTTCACCGGAATGGCGCTGTCAGGGCAATAGGGTACGCACAATAAACACTGTTTACATTTATCCTCCAGAAACACCGGTGTCTGCGTTCTCCAATCTCCGGTATTGAATGCCAAAGAGGTGGCAGGCTCATAAATTTCTCCTCCACGGGTCAGCTTCTGCCACGGCGAATTTTCGTGTATATCTTTTGCATGGATCATCCCTGTACCTCCTCCATCGACTGTTTAAGCACCCGCATATTTCCTTCAATTACTTGCGGTTTGGACGCAAACTTATGGCGGAAGGATTCCTCCATATCCATCGTAAATTTCTCTGAATCCACCACACCACTCACCTTCACTGTTGCCGCCAGCATGGGGGTATTCGGAAAGACCTTTCCCAAAATTTCCTTGGAAATACGATCCGCATCAATCGTACACACCCGCCCTTTGTATCCTTTCAGCAGAGGCCGAAGCATCTCGGGGGATCGACTGGAATTGATAATAATGGCTCCAGATTCTTTAAGCCCTGCTGTCACGTCCACACAGGAGAGGAGCCCTTCGTCCACCACCACAACAAAATCCGGTTCATAAATGTTGGAATGAATACTGCACCGCTGTGTGCTGATACGGTTATACGCAGTGATAGGCGCTCCGCTACGTTCTGGTCCATACTCTGGAAAGCCTTGAACATACTTTCCAGAGGAAAACGCCGCATCCGCCAACAACAAACATGCAGTTTTTGCTCCTTGACCTCCTCTGCCATGCCAGCGGATCTCTACCATATCCTGATTTTTCATAAAAAGCCTCCCTGTTCTGGTCGCAGTAAGGTATAAAATAAGTTCCCGTCCGTAAAGGGACGAGAACCTATGTTTTCGCTATACCACCCGTTACTGCATACCACCATATGCATCTCCAAAATAACGGTGGAGTACCGGCAGCGCCTACTAAATTTCAGGCTGCAGTTCAGAAGTGATTTTCAACAAAAAGCTACTCTCACCAGGCTTACACCATCCCCGGCTCGCTTTGGATTTGACTTTTTGTCTACTCTCTTCATCATTACATTTCAAACGTTTATAAAGTTTAATTATAATATATCCGACCGGATTTCCTTTGTCAAGAGGACATACATTCCAGAGTTTCACAACCTTTTCTCAAAATTTTCGTTGTTTTTTGTACATTTTGTCTTTCTTCAACGGACATCTGTCCTCGCACTTTGTTTGAGATGAATTTCCTGCAATTATTTCTGTCATTGCAACTTTTTATTCATAAATTATTTAAAATTTTTTTGCACTTTTCCTCCAAAACCTATTGACTTTTTTTCATTTTTATTGTATATTGTAGACACAAATAAGAAAGAGGTGATTCCAATGAAGAAGTAGAGCACGGCAGTTCAGCGAGCGAACCAGCCGGAAGATATGACGGTCTGTAGTGTGTTATCTTGCAGTATTTATTTTGAAAGGATTTGATAAAACACATTCTTTTAATTCCGGATTATCCGGTTAAAATAGATACTACAGATTCAGG
>CABRZL010000116.1 GCA_902475435.1 uncultured Eubacteriales bacterium
GGACGGCTATGTATGCGGAAAATCCGAAAGGTGGGCATGAAAAAAGCCGCTTACTCTTTCTGAAAAGAATAAGCGGTTCATCTGGCAGCGATATGTAATTTTACATCTTCTTTACCGGGGCGCACATCACTTTGAGCAGAAGTTCGTCCAGGCAGCCGGTGTCCCTGTTTTCCCGGAGCATGGCGTTGCGCAGGTGGTTGAGGCTTTGGATGACAATGCTGTTTTCCGTAGGGGTAAGAAATATCTTTAATTTCCGCTTTCTCATTTGGCACTCCTCCTTTGTGCTTCTATTATATATGTAAGGAAACAGTGCCGCAAATGTGCGATTTACAATCAGATAGAAGCTGACTGGCAAAGGTATGTATCCACATTTACCCTTAGCTTTTTCAGTGCGGCAAGGATTTTATCATACTCCTTACGGCGCGGAACGCGGATTTCTCTTTCCCAGCCAGAATAAGACGTTTGGCCTATTCCAATCAACTCAGCCATTTGTATTTGAGTTAAGGAAAGATCCTGCCGTACCTTTTTCAAAAGAGAGAAATACGGGTAATCTACAAAGGCGGTATATTCGTCCAGAAGCCTGTTGCGGTCAATCCCCAGCACATTTGCAAGCGCCACCGCTGTACTGTACTTGATGGGATGCCGGTCATTCTCATACAGAACCAGTGTCGCGGGCACAATGCCCACCTTTTCCGCCAGTTCTCGTGTGGAAAGGCCCTGGAATGTCCGGTGATACTTCAAATATTGGCCCGGTGTGGTGCATTTTTCATCGGTTTTATAGTCAAAGGTCAAATGAATCATGATTTTGCCTTTAGAATAGAGGTAAATCCCTGTGTGATTGAGATTACTATCGGTAAACCTAAACAATATTTACAATACATATTTTCCTGATCTATATGGCTGGAGCCGGTCCGCCATTGCCTTGCCGGCCACAATCGCCAGCTTTATCAAAATTCCAACTGCGTTTTTCTTTGCCACAGCACTGATGCGCTGGAGCGTGAAAAAGATTTTGCCTGGTTCCATTGCCATGGTAGGCATTGGGCAGATTTTAATATCATTGTCCGGCCAATACTACGCTTTCTTCGCTGGCATTATGATCTCCTATCTGGCCTGCCAGCTCATGGAACTTGCCGTATTTGCCCTTTGTGCCAACTGGTTTATGGACACCCGGGGACGTGTGCTGGGCTTTGTCACAATTGGTGCACCACTGAGCACAGCCGTCACCGTCAATGTTATCACCCGCATCATCCTTACTTTCCAGGAAGTGGGCGTGGGTATTAGCCGGGTTCATCTGGTGTTGGGTATCGTGATTATTCTGGTGGGTGCCATTACCTATCCTCTGATCTACACTCTTCCGGAGGATGTGGGGCTCCAGCCTGACGGTGTGGATCGAAGCCAGCTCAAGCTGGAGGAGGTAAAGGCCAATACCGCATCCACCTGGACCTTGAAGAGACTGTTTAGTCACAGGGAGGCCTGGATGCTGATGCTGGGCTTTGGTGGACTGCGGCTGGTACTGGGTGGATTCATGGGCGTATTCGTTCCCCGGATGGTGGAGTGCGGTCTGTCCATGGAGGAAGCCATTACCTTCCTGTCTGCCGGCGCCATTATCGGAATGCCTTTGAGCTATCTTTGGGGTTGGATTGATGATAAAATTGGCACTCGTACCGCTTCAGTGGCACTGGCCATCGGCTATGTGATTATGTGTGTGGCCATGATACTGGCGGGAGGCGGAAACCGGGTGTTCCTAGTCATTGCAGTGATCTGCCAGGGCTCCGCCGTCGGTGGCTGCCCCAACCTCCACCCCTCCCTCACAACCCGGGTCTATGGTCGGGATGATATGATGAGCTGCCATCGCTACCTCAGCGTTGTCCAGGGCCTGATTGCCGCCCCTGCAGCCAGTCTTTTTGCGCTGGCCTTTGACCTGTCCGGCTCCTATGTCAATGCTTTCTTGGTGGGAGCCGTAGTGGCTGCCATCTCTGTGGTCTGCCTGTTTTTCTGCAGCCGTTCCGAGGATGCGGAATATATTGCCATCAACGGAACCAATAAAATCCGATAACCAAAGCACAGCGTCGCTCCATCCGGTGCGGCGCTGTTTTTTGCTCAAATCAATAGTTAGAAACTATTATATTATATAAAAGTATATATTGGACAAATTGCGAGCCGCAGGCTGATAATGGTGTTACCGACGGGAATCCAGATTGCAGAGAAACCGAAGGAAAGGATCGAAGGTTTATGGCAAATGAATTGACAACACTGAAGCGATATTATCAGCAGCGGGATCTCGGCCCCCGGGATTGGAAGGCCAGAGGCCGCAAAGTGGTTGGATACATCTGTAACAGTGTGCCTGAGGAACTGATCTGGGCGGCGGGTATGATGCCGGTGCGGTTGGCCGGAACGCCTGGAGGCAGTGTGGAGGAGATTACCGCAGTTTTTAACGTGAACCGGTACACCGAGGGTTTTGTAAATACCATGCTCAACGATGTACTGACCGGAAAATATGATTATCTGGACTACCTGGTGCTGCCCCATAATGCACGAAATACGGTTCAGACGCAGTATTCTCACTTGCAGATGCTGCGCCAGCTCTGGCCGGAGACCACTAACGTGCCGGAACTCTATTTCCTGGAGGAATTTCAATCCTGGTCCCATACGCACGTGGAATATCACAGTGAGACGTTGCGGGAGTTCACCGCCAAACTGGAGGAGTGGTCTGGCTACGAGGTTTCGCCCCGCCGACTTCGGGAGGCCGTTGATCTGTGCAACCACAGTCGCCGCCTGATTGGTCAGCTGCAGCGGCTGCGGGATGAACAGAAGGTTTCCGGTTGTGACGCACTGCAGATCATGGGCGCATCTTATTTTATGGACAAGGAAGAGTTCAACCGGCTGTTGGAAATTTTCCTGCGGGATGCGGAAGCGCTGCCAGTTCTTTCTGGCAAGCGGATCTTCCTGGAAGGCAGTCCCCAGGATAATCTTCAGTTTTATTGTTTGGTTGAGGAATGCGGCGGTTTCATTGTCAACGAGGATAACTGCTGGGGCAGTCGGTCCTTTGAGGATTTGGTGGATGTGGAGCGGTTCCCCGATCTGATCGAAGCGGTGGCGCAGCGCTACCACTACAAGGCGCCTTGCGGAGCGATCTTCTGGCCGGCCAAGGCCCGCTGCAATTACTGCAGCAAAAAGGTGGCAGAAATCACAGGCGACGCTGTAATCTTCTACATTTTGGAAAATGATGCCCACGGATTGTGGGACAGCGTCGATCAGGAGAGCGCATATCAGAAACAAGGGCTAAAGACCCTGATGCTCCGGGAGCAGCCCTATGAGATGACCAATGCGGACGAGCTGAGGAAAGCGATTACCAAATTCCTCGGTACGCTGTAAAAAGGGGGAACATATCATGGCACAGGATTCCATGTTGACAAAAGACCTGCTGGTTACACCTAAGACGGTGGCGGCTAACGACGCCTATGTGGCTCAGTGGTTGGCGGATATGAAGCGGCGAATTGCCGAGGGGGAATTGCCCTGGTTGGTCAATAATTACTGTCCGTTGGAAATCTTTCAGGCAATGGACATTCCCTATATTGAGCTGGATGGTCCCTCTGCTTACTATTTTGTAGGGGAACTTCAGGACGAACATGCGGCGGAGCGGAAGCAGCTGCTGCGCAGCCAGCTGGACAGCATCGGGCGGTGCGGCAAGTGCCGGCCCGTCAATATGCCGGATTTGGATTGTCTGCCTGAGTTTGCCGGTCTGGTTATTCGGCAGTTTGAGTGCATCGGTAATAACCGGTTGCTGCAAAAACTCTGTGAAATCAACCAGAAGCCGCTGTTTTTCATTGAGCGGGCCTCTACCATGCCCTTCTATCCCAAGTACCCCAATTGGTGGAAGAACCATGAGGACGGTTGGGAGCGGGTCATGAATCGCAGGGAGCTGGAGGAATATGTGAATCAGCACAAGGCGCTGATTCGATTCCTTGAGGTCCACACCGGCAAGGAGTTCCGGATGAGTCGTCTGGAAGAGGTTAATGATAGGGTAAACAAGATGTGCTATTGGGAGCGGAAGATCCGGGATTTGATTGCCCGGACCCATCCCACCCCGGTGGGAATCATGGATAGCGTCAATGTCTATTCCACCCATCAGCACCAGGGAGAGCCTGGCGTGGCCGAAGTGCTGGAGATCTACTACAACGAAATTCTGGAGCGGGTGGAGGCCGGCCTGGGGCTTTGCCAGAATGAAAAACTTCGGCTATACTGGTGCAAGGGAGCCTGGTACACCAATATGAGTTACTACCGGGCCTTCGAGGAAAAGTATGGCGCGGTGTTTACGTCCAGCTGGTATATGAACCTGGGGGCGGACGCCTATGCCCGCACCAACAATGGGGATCCGCTTGGGGCCATGGTGGCCCACAAGCTATTCCAGGGAAACTATGAGGGGCCGGAGTGGGACTTCCTCAATGCAAAGTATGCGGGTTGTCAGGGCGCAGTTATGCACAAGCGTCAGATGGCGGGCCTGCTCTGTTTCAATACAGCGGAGCTGGGTACCATGCGGGAGACATACAAAACGTATTTTGACCAGCATGGTATTCCCATGTTGCTGATTGACCCGGATGAAAGCATGGAAAAGCAGTACGCAGATACGGAGCGGTTTATTCAGCAGCTTTTGAAACAACAAAATTCTTAAGCAAGCAAACATTGAAATGTATTCATAGTGATACACGAGATTGAGGTAAGCCCTTGGAAGTTTGTTCCCGGGGCTTACTTCAGTACGTCGAGAAGAAGCTTGGTGCGTGCTTCTTGACAGACTGAAAACTGTCAGGTTTGTGCACCAGCTTTTTTGTTTGTTTATCCAATTGCAATAGAAACGAGTGTTGTTGCTATAGAAATAATGATTGGAATTACAACGGAACAACCTACAATTTCTATATATACATCTTTATGGGTCAATCCCAGAAAATTCATTGTGGCATTCAGATTACCGTTGTGGGGCATTGAGTCAAACGTTGTAGCGGAAATCATAGTGAGCCTGTGAACCAAACCAGGGTTTGCACCCATCTGAATAGCGGTTAAGCCAATCGTTTTTGATGTCATTGTTACGCCGGCCATAGGATCAGCACTGATAAACGAAAAGAGTGAAGTTCCAATCGTTACAAGCAGATATGGATTCATTTGTAGGTTTCCAATCTGTTGCATTAATGCGTTATATGCAGATGTATATGTGACAATGGTTGCATAACCCACAACTACACAGGTTTGTACTAAGGGCACGGCAGCGGTTAAAGCTGATTTATTGATGACCTCGACTTTATTTGAAATTTTGTCCCAATTTAAAATACAGCATAGGACGATTCCAATGAGCTGTGCTAATGTACAGGCGGGATAAGATTTCATTTTTAGCCCTAATTGAAATATCATGCACAAAGCGACTACAAGCAAAATGGGACTAATGGAAATCCAAAAAGATGGGAGCTCATCTAGCGAGCGCATAGACATCTGACTGCTGCCCAATTTTATTTCCATTTCGGTCTCGGTATATCCAATGCCCTTTTTCTGATAATGCCTAATTAAGAAATTAATATAAATAATGTTGAGGATGACACCTAATATGCAGGCAAAAATTCCGATTCCAGTACCAGCATAAGCATTAGTCCCAAAAGCGGAGGTCAAAAGCAGGTTGGTATTTCCAGGAGTACCAGGAAGATAATAAGCTGATAAATATCCAGCACCGATAAT
>CABRZL010000117.1 GCA_902475435.1 uncultured Eubacteriales bacterium
TTAAGCGTAGTGCTATTGGAGAGGTCAAGGTCAAGGTTTTGTGTCATCCAACAGTTATTGTCGGTAAGTTTGCCAACCCAGTATTTCTTTCCGTCGCGGATATCGATCAACTGAAGTTGCTCACCTTGTATCATATCACTGCATATATCGTTGGTAAATCCCTGCATATATTCAACAGGATATCCCACAATAAGACCACTAATCTCGAAATTTCCCCATTGCCACTCACCAGATTCACAATTGGAAGTGTTAGATTGGTAAGTACCGTCCGTGCAGAAAACGTCCTCTGAGCTACCCTTAGGCACGATGTGTATAGTAACACCATTAGCGCGCTGGGCGGGAGTTACTTTACATGTAATAGTCAAGTATCCAGATTCGTTCCGGGCAGTAACAACATTTGTACATTCTTGGTATCCTTCCGGGTCGGTAGATGTGTAGTATACACGGGGAGTCCCGTATGTATTTGGCATTAGATTAGTGGTAATCAACCAGGTATTTTCTGCTTCTGGTTTTATGTAATCCACCTCAGTACCATCTACGGTAATTTTAGTTAATTCCGCTTCCGTCACAATACCTCCATCCGTAACCGCAGAATAGGTCACACGGTTAGAATAGGAGCCAGGTTGGATGGAGGTATCGACTTTAGCGGCATAGTATACGGGAATGCTTGCTGAGATTACACTACCGCTCGTGGTGCCAATAGTCTCACCGTCAATGGTAGCAAGCAGAGCTGGGTCACTAGCGGTAGTGGGAACAGCAGAATAGGTTTGGTCGTCAGTAGAGTAGCCCCAAGTATTGTCAGCAAAGCCGTCGAGGCCATTTGCGCCAGTTGTGGCGGCAATGACGTGAGTGGTTTGTGAAGTGTCGCCGTTCAGATGAAGTGAGTTACTAGTGCCCGCCATAGAAAGGTATAACTTAGCGCCACCCGCAACATTAGTCTCTACACCAACATCGACACGTTGTTTGGCAGCATTTTGGTTATTGCTGGGAGAAACAGAAAAAGTGACGTCAGGTGCAGTAAGAGTAATGTAATACTGACCATCTACTTCCGTAGTGATTTGGTTACTAAGGTTTGCTGCATACGTATTAGAAGCCGAATCTGCACTGACAAAGAAAACAGAAACTAGAGCCAGGATACCAAGAGTGGCTGTTGTGGGGATAAGAATAAGACCTAAGCGTGAATGCACCCTGCCTCTATGTGCAACTCGCGAAAATACTGATAGAAGTGCAGATTTGTTTATTGACTTTCCGCCGTGTTGATTTTGATTGGACACCGTTCCTCCTTTGGTTTTATCACGGTGCCCATAAAAACATAAACGACACCGTATGGGGTCGTCAAACTCAATAACAGGCCAAACACAGGCTGTCAACCACACAGTGCCGTTTATTACAGCTTGTGTTTAATGGCTGTTTATAAATAATTGAGTTTGACAACCTAATTATAACATGCTTATCGTTTTTGCAAGCAAAATTGCTGGAAAAATGCGGATTTTGTAGACTTAACGGTAGTCTTCCAATAATTCTCTCAGCGTATTTAATGCTCGCTTTTTATGGCGGTTGACGCTCGATTGCGACAGGCCAAGCCTCTCAGCAACTTCCCGCTGTGTACAACCCCGGAAAAACAAAAGCTCGATAACTTGTCTGTCTATTGGCTCTAAAGACTCCACAGCAATGCAAAGCGCTTCAATTAAAAGCCTGCGGTTAACAGTCTCCTCTACACAGTGATGGTCAGCGAAGATCACGCCTGTTTCTGCCAGTGCCTCCAGAGATACTGGCTTGCCGCTGCAGTTTTGACGGCACTCGCTGCAGATTTTGGTGCAGCGCACGCCATAGACATCGCGGCAGCGATATTCCCGGCGCTCCCGGTGTTCCTGCCGCCAGAGCATCCGCAGATATTCCTGCATGATTTTGGGGTCTGTAGCGTTTACCATTTCCAGCGTGATGATAATAGGCTCTCCATCGACAATTATCCTGTAAATAGCTTCCTTTTTCTGCATATGCGGCTCCTTTCGCGAATGTCCGCGAGAAGCCGCCAGTCCGAGAGACCAAAAAAGACGGCGGCACGACTACCTATATAAATAGGTGTGCCGTGCTGCCGTCAGTGCGGTCTCGCGGATCAGTATCATGTTGTGTTTAAAGTGTTACATTGTTGTTTGTGCTGCCAAAGACTTAAGCGGCGCTGTCCACGTTGATCACCTCAATTTCCCCATCCGGCAAGATTCGGATGATAGTGACATCTCCTTTGCGCTCAATCTGGATGGTTCTGCGTTTGGGGTCGTACTTGCCCACCAAATGGTGTTTGCTGTTGCGGATTTCTCTGATTTTGGTTTCTTTCATGAGATATGCCTCCTTTGCTTTTTGTTGCCCCCAATATATCGCAAAAGTGTGCTTTTTGTGTGGGTTTGGAAAGAGGTGGAACGGGGTGGAATCAAACGGAAAGCGCTTTGGCAGCCAAAATCCAATGGCAGCCTGATTACGGGGAAAACATCGCAGAGATTGGCGGCTGTCTGGCAGGTTATGGCCTCAATTCAACAAGGCATAATCTATCTGTGTCAAGTAAAAACCTTGACAAAATTATATTTTTGTATTAATATTTAAACATAAGTTAGTTATAACTAACTTATGTCCCTTAACTGGCGTTTTGCATGTTTATGCCTCGGATTATTGCCAAGTTCGCCCTTCCTCTCTAAGAAAGTGCGATGCAGCAATAGTCACCAGATTCATTTGGGAGGTATGAACATGAGAACAAGAATTTACCAGGAGATCATCAAAGAGGGCGGCTTCACGGTCACGGGCAACCTTGTTGCCAAAGCTCCAAGGACTGAGCCGATTGGGATGATTTCGCAGTTTCTTTCAGAAACGGAGTCATATCAGCCGATCACCCTGTTACCCGGAGACGAGCCAGCCGAGCAATTCTATCCGTCTTTCATACAGGAAGTGGTAGAATACGGAAATGTGTTCCACGAGGAAGATGAAAACGACCCAGACCATATCGAATTTAACGCGAATTATAAACAGATCATTCGCGGCGAAGTCCCTCACTGGAGATTAGTCCAAATCGAGATCGCGAAGTATGACACCACTCTGTTTCTTGCCTATCAGCACACAGAATCAGGCAAGATTCAGGATGCAGTTGTCTCTACGCAGTGCGACAGGCTCTCGATACGGCTTGAGCTGCCGCCAAATTCCATGGGATTTTCTCCAAAGTATTACATTACGCTTCGCAACAGGCCGCACCTTAGATACAATGCGGTTGTCTGGGAAGATCTCGGCTATGTCTGCCGGAAAATCACGGTCGGAAAAGAAGAGATCGATGATGATGGCAGCATTATGCTTGAGGTCGAGGAAGTTTGCGGTTTGTAAAGCGCCACAGAAAGCGGCCACCAGAGGTGGCTGTTTTTTCTTGGGCTTTTTAAGGTGTTCCCCAAATTAAGGCTCTCATGATATACTGTAAGCAAACATTTCACAGAGGTGATGGCTGTGGTTCCTGAATACGAAATTCGGACTGATCTTCAGAAGATACGCAATCAAAAATCGGAAACGGAGCGTGGCGAAGCAGAACGAGAATTTGTAGAGCTGCTCGAAGGTAAAGATTACTGTAAGGGTAGAAAATATAAGGCTGGAGAAATTTATTTTATTTGCGATGCCTATATTAAGAGCATCCTAAACACCTACCTATTTGATCCGCAAAAGGTCGAGATCGTGTTGGCGTCTTTTGCTATGCTGGAAGGGAGCAGCGTGAAAGATGCTTATCGTGAACGCCATGTTCAGTATATTAAGCGGGCATTTGGTTATAACGAGGAAATCACACAAAGCTGGTTTGACAAAGCAGAAATAGGCGAAGCGGAAAACTTGCGCAAAAAAGAGGATAACCGATACTTCAAAACGATTGCCCAAAATCTGCTCAAGACTGAAAAAGTTGGTTCGCTCGGCCTATTTGATGAAGTTGTGGCGACCTTGCAGGCAGAATATCCAGAATTTCCCTCTGGCATTCCAGAGGAGCTCCCCCTGATTGCCCCAAGGTTCACACGTGACGCTCAGGAAGGGCAAGAAAAGACAGAACAGAAGGAAACTACGCCGGAATTGCCAACGGCTAAGCGTATAAAGAAAATCCAGCTGCTGTCGATTTTTTCCATGCTGCTATTTTTGGTGTGCTTATCTGCAAGCGTGGGAACTTATTTGTTTTTCCAGAATAGCGATAACACCATCCAGAGCCTCTCTGTGCTCAATCCAGACATAACTCTTTATCCCGGCGGCTATGAACGCCTGCAGATCGCTACTGTGCCCGTTGACACGGATCGTGGCATTTTAGAGTGCCACAGTGACAGTAATCCGTGGATCACCGCCACCAAAACCGCTGACTGGGAAGATACAAACCCTTGGACAGAGGCATGGAGCGTAGCGGCAGAAAGTAATTGGACGGAGGCTCTGCCTTATACCGGGAAAGTGTCGGTGATGGGTGGCGAGGCCAAGCCGATCTATGTTGATATCACTGTAGAAGAACCGGCATATAAAACTGCAGGCAAAGCCAACAGACTGTTAAATGGCAGCAATGACACAGCGGATGCTGGAGAATACACCGCCCCGTAAGGCAGAAAGGAGAATTTTATCATGCGGAAAATCATAAAATTTGCCCTCTGCCTTGCCGTTTTACTCTGCGTTAACTTGCAACCGCAATTGGCCTATGCCTGGGGAGACAGCGAGGGCGGGCGGCCGAGCTATATCACGGATGAGATCAATAACGGTGCTCTGGGCGAAACAATCACGTTTAACTCGATCAGCGATAATGCCGCCCTCAGTGGCGACGAAAAGAATTTTGTGGGCGCAAGGCAAGTTGACAGCGACTCTGCTATTTGGAATGCTGATACGATTGCGGCTAAGGACGGAGAAAAATATTACATCCGCATGTATGTCCATAATGATAATCCCGGCGGAGATGATGCAGTGGCAAAGGACACCATGGTGCGTTTCGACATAGCAAAGGGTTCCGGCACGGAGGTGGAAGTGCAAGGAGTTATTACCAGCTCCAACGCTTCTCCTGCGGAATATTATGACAGCGTGCGCTTTACCAGCGACACTGCTTTCCATTTGGAGTACGCGTCCGGTTCGACATTTCTGGAGAATAATGGGATCGCGGCAGAAGGCGGCGTGGGGCTAAGTGACGAGATTGTGGAGAAAGAAAACGGCGTGCCGATTGGCTACGATGCGCTGGACGGTAATCTTCCCGGTGGATTTCCCTATGATGCTTATGTGGGGATTGAGGTAAAAGTTGTTTATGATTATTCCTTTACCACAGAAACTCAGGTACGGTTAGCGGGTGACGCAGATGCGGTGTGGCAAAAGGAAGTTGACGCAAAAGTCGGCGATGAGGTGGAGCTCCAGATCTCCTACCAGAATCTCGAGACTGCGGCTGTTTCGGATGTGATGGCAAAAAGCGTGTTACCAGATGGTCTGGAATATGTAGACGGTACGATGATGGTCTACAATTCTACCTATCCGCAAGGCTTTGCGGTTGAGGAAGGCGCAGTGTTATTTTCTGACGGAATTAACATCGGCAGCTACGAAAGTAACAGCGCAGCGTGTCTGCGCTTTACGGCAAAGGTGGTAGATGATGACCTGTCTTTTGGCGAAAATGCGTTGGTTAACTGGGGACAGATCGGGATCGGCTCGACTGTTAAACAGGATTCCGCCAGCGTGAT
>CABRZL010000118.1 GCA_902475435.1 uncultured Eubacteriales bacterium
TTCTGTGTAACACCGGGGATCCGGCAGGCACCCTCTCTCTGGTCGCCGGTAAGAACAGTGGTATTACCGCTGTAACGGATATTACGGGAAAAACAGTAACTATTGCAAATGCCGCTGTTGTCGATCGTACCTTTCACAATATTTGTGATTTATACAATATTGACTATGATTCCATCAACATTGTAAATGCCGATCCTTCAGATGGTGTAGCGGCTCTCATGAATGGGGACGTAGATGCTATTTTCACATGGCAGCCTTATTGTGCTACTGCTATTCTCACCGCTGGTGGCACAGAAATCATTAACGGTCAGTACGACTATTCCAACGGTGAAACAACACCAGTGAGCGGTGTATACATTGCAGGCTGCACCTTCTTTGGCACAGAAGAATTTGTAACTGCCAACCCCAATACCATCGCACGATTGCTTTGGGCTCTGGCAAAGGCAACATGCGATCTTCAGGACGACAGTCAGATTGACGAACTGGCAGAGTTAACCGCCCAAACTATCGGTACAGAACCAGATATTGCCGCATCAGCAATGCGTTCTATGACGTATACTATGGAAATTAATGATGATTGGGTAGCAACATTGAAAAGTGAGGTTCCATATTATGTAGGAATTGGATCTCTACCAAGTGAAATAGATCCCGTCCCTCTGCTGGATATGACCTATCTTGATTTGATTAATCCGGGTTGGGATCAGTTGTCAAAGGACTAATTCACATTCATCAATATATTTAAAATCTGATTTGAATCCACAACACTCCTTATTGATAGACAAAGCTGTGGCAAAATTGCCACAGCTTTGTCTATCAATCTATATCTCTTTCCGCCGGTTATTTATACTTATAGAAACCTTCGCCGGCATTAACGCCTGTCTTGCCCGCATCAATATATTCCTTCAGGCAAGCTGCAATTTTAGCCGAAATGGAATTCTCATCCTTTACGTCAGGATTCATGATGACAATGTTATAGGCGGTTGTCAATCCCACAATGTCCAAAATACGGAACGGGCCAACAGGCGCGCCGGTGGCCATCATCCACGTCAAGTCAATGGTTTCCGGATCTGCCACACCTTTTACCAAAAGCGTTTGCGCCGCATTCAAAAACGGCACCAGCATTGTGTTGAGAATATAACCTGGCTGCTCTTTCTTCAGCCGCAGCGGAATCATGCCGATTTCCTGCGCAAACTGCGCCACCGCTTCGTACGCAGCGGGATCTGTCCCGTCATGTCCCATGACCTCGGCGGTATTGTTCTTCCAAACTTCATTGGCAAAGTGCAGCGCCAGATATTTTTCAGGCCTGCCCGTATAATCCCGGAAGGTACTCGGGAGCATTGTGGAGGAATTTGTGGCAACAATGGTCTTTTCCGGGAGGACCTTTGCCAGGTTGGAATAAAACTCTATTTTGTCCTTGGGGTTTTCCGCCACAGACTCAATGACCAGATCGGCGTCTTTGACGGCCTCGGCCAAGTCGGTCATATAGCGAATATGTTCATAGGCGGACTGCGCCTGTGCTTTCAGCGCATCCAGTTTTTCCGGGGTCATATTTTTAAGTCCGTCCACCAGCCCGCGGGCGTATGCGACAGTTTCAGAGCCACATCCAGCCTTCATCGCCTCCAGGGTTTCTTTGTAAATACCGCAGAGCCGTTCAAATTTTGGTTTGGACCGCTCAACGGACGCGTCGCTCCGCAGCCAGACGGTAACATGGAAGCCCTTAAAGGCTGTCTGATAAGCAATCTGGCTCCCCAATACTCCACCACCAGCTACAACTACATTTTTAAAACTCATACAGCTTACTCCTTTTGAAACAGTATATTGTCTTCAGCACCTGAAAACAGATCAATATTTGGTCTATTTCCATTATACGCCTTCAAAATGAAAAATCCCTGTTAAAATCTCCAAACTTCTTAGAATTTATCGTATTTTTGCACAATAACATGCTGCATTCCTGAGGCAAACTACCGGCAAATCAAATTGATTTCGGTCATTTCCCCGTGAGTTCCAGCGCATATCAGAGGCAGTCCTCCGTTTTTAAAACTGCATTTCCACGCCGTTGATCTGCGTGGACTCCCCGTTTTCCAGCGGAACCACCAAATATTTGACGCCGCTGATCATCTGCGCATGGATCTGCTTTGCCTTTTGCGGCGTCACACGCAGAGAAATCGCTATGTCTTCCTCCCCTTCCACAGAGGGATTGGCCGCCAACGCCGCCTGAACCGCCGTTTTGGCCTCGGACAGCTCCTGGGACTGGGTCACCAGCTTCTCCTTCAAATCTGTGACCTGCTCCTCCAACTCCATGGTGCGCAGGCGCTGAACGCTCTCCTCCACCAGCTTCTGATCCACTACATTTTGCGCCTGAGGTGGCACATCCCCAAACCGATCCTGGAACGCCTCCTGAATGATGTCTCTGGCCTCTTCCGGCATGTCCACCTGGGCCATGACGTCCTCCATCACCGCCTTGGTCAACGCCAAGGGCTGCGCCTCTTCTTCCCCCGGTTCCGGCATGGTCATTTCGCTGAGATGCCGCTGAACCTTTAAAAACACGCTCTCCCCCTGCTGGGGATCCTCAAACGCATCTTCAATGACCTCCTGGAACGCGGCTTTCTCCTCCCCGGCTGTCCGTTTGGCATCGCACAGCAACACATCCTGGATCACTTCCGCATGGGAATCCTTTCCGGTTCTGACATAGTACATCACTGCACTGGAATCAGCCCCGCGATTGGAAAACGCGGGATATGTAAATCCAATATCCGGCATTCCCACAATCCAGCTCCTGTCGCAGACGCCGATCCGGTTTTCCTCCTCCCGATAGCTGAGCCCCGGCTTTGAAAAGTCCACCGGGCACAGGGAAACAATCATATATTCATAAGTCTCGCTGGACTCATCCAGATGCTTCCGGTCGCTGGACCGGGACACCACATCATAGACGTCGTGAAACACCAGAATCAGATAGTTCCCCGGACACTGATAGTGCTCTATGATCTGCTCATAGAGACGATCCAACAATTCCGGATTTGTCATCTTACTGGCCTTGAGGGCATAGAGATACCGCTGACGCTCATTTCCCGTCTCGCTGCGCTGGAAGTTCAGCTCCAGCAGGTTATTCCCCAGAGTGCCGGACAGCGTTTTTTTCGCAATCTCCAGATATTTATAAAATTCATCCTCTTCCAGATCCGAAAACGGCTGGGAGAATTTTAATATCACCTGTTTGTTCCCATCCACATAACAGCCGCAAAGCCGAGTGAAGGTACAGCCTTTTTTCGTCATTCTGCGGCGCAGCTCCAGCACGTCGCGTTTTGAAATATTCATAGCGATGATCCTTTCTGCAAGCATTTTCATAAAAACTAAGTATAGCGGGTTGCACGATCGAACGCAAGTAAAAAATATTTTCCAGGGCTTGACATCAATAATAACAAATGATATGATTCTAATAGATAACATTTGTTACGCAAAGGAGGGAAGCATATGAAAAAGTCCTACCAAATTTCAGAGTCTGAATGGCTGGTGCTTCAGTGCCTGTGGAAAAAGTCTCCCCTGGAAATCAAAGAGATTCTCTCCATGCTCCAAGAAAAGACCGGCTGGAACGCCAACATGGTGCGGACTCTGGTGGTCCGTCTGCAGGAAAAAGGCGCCGTGGGCGCAGAAAAAGGGCACCGCTTTTATCGTTACTATCCCATTGCAGATGAGGAAGCATGTGTTCAGGCCGAGACTGCCTCGTTCCTGAACCGGGTATTCGATGGCTCGCCCACCAAGATGATCGCCGCGCTGACCGGCAGCGGCAGTCTGACGAAGCAGGACTGTCTGGAAATCGAGGCGATCCTTCAAACATTAAAAGGAGGCGAATGACATGACCGTTGAGATTCTGTGGTCCATCACCCGGGGTGCATGTCTCACCGCGGCGGTGATCGTGTTGATCCGTCTGCTGTTTCGCCGGGTACTGTCTGCCAAAGCAAAATATTATCTCTGGCTCCTGCTGGCTCTGCGGCTGATGCTTCCGGCACTGCCCGAAAGTCCTGTCAGTCTGTTGAACGTCCTTCCGGACTTCCAATCTGAGAACACGCCAATAACCTCCACCGTGGACAAAAAACGCAGAATATGTCATCCCCACCAATACAGCTGAACGGACACCGGCCTCGACCTTTGCCAATGCGGCTCCTGTTTCAAGCTCGCCGCCTCTGGACACCGCAGTTCCAGACGCCGCGGCATCGGAACGCTCCATTTCTCTTTCCAATGTCCTGTTCTGGATTTGGCTCGCCGGCATGTGTGTGACACTGGGTGTATACGCTGTTTTATACGGCGTTACAGCCTGGCGGCTCCACCATCTTCCGCTGCAATCCGACAGCGACACCATCCGGGTATTCCTTCGGCTGAAACGGGCCTGCGGTATCAAGGGAAAGATCCGACTGGCATCCGGCGGCGGCGGTATGCTGGGCGGCCTGATTCATCCCACCATTGTGCTGCCCGCAGAACGTTACGGGGAAGACGCGGCCCCCATCCTGCTTCACGAACTGATACATTACAAATACAAGGATCTGTGGATTGCCACATTGCTGCGGCTGCTCACCGCCGTCCACTGGTTTAATCCCATTGTCTGGCTTTGCTTCCACTGGGCTGGCACGGATGGTGAAGCTGCCTGCGATCAGCGCGTGCTGGAGTCAAAGCTGGTTCGCCCCGACTGTTATGCCAGTACACTCTATGAAGAGGGCGTGCTCCACATGAAAAAGGGCTTCCTGATGCACACCACCTTTGGCGGCCGCCGCCACAGCCTCAAACGGCGCATCCACGACATTGCGCGCTTTCAAGGCCCCAAAATCTGGGTCACTGTACTAACCGTCATACTGGCACTGGGCATTGCGGCCTGCACCATGACGGACCGCAGCCTATCTTCTGCCGCACAGCAAACTGACTCAGAACCTGATTTTCAGGAATTTGAGCAGTATATGGAAGCCTATGAGCCTCCAAACGGCGTCTTTGGCCTGACCTTTGAGGAACACGTGGCCCAGGGTCTGCTGGACCCCGACAGCGGCGTCCTTGAGCATCACACCAGCGACACCAATAAGAAGCAGACCTTCTCCAGCTTCACCACGACCATGGAGCTTGGCGGTGAAACCGTGGAACTCACCTATCTTTTCAGTCAAACCGCCCTGTCTGAACAGGAGATTCTGACGCAGGTTCTAGTATCGCCGCCGTCGGACATTCCCATTGGGACCTGGCTGTCCCAGATTTCCGACCCATGGCTCAGCGCCATGGTACAGAACACGGATATCAACGGCTGGGAATGGAACACACCGGAACATGTGGCCGATTTTCTGACGGAATCGCAGCTTGACACCGCGATTGACGCACTGGTCCAGTGGAATCAGAACAGCACTGCTCCGGACGCCCTCAAAACGGAGGCAGATGCAGAGCATTCCCTGAAGGTGACCTGGTCTGCAGTGACCGCCTTTTACACCAGCGAGAATAATATCTGGCAGTTCAACGGAACCGGTGCAGCCCTGATCTCTGCAATAAACCGGGCGGACACTGCCTCTGATACACAAGCTTTTACATCTGATACTGATACTGATACCGCTACGGCTTCGCAAACAAATACACAATCTGATACGCAGGATCTTGCATCTGACACTGCTGAGGACATTTTCTTTGAACTCTTCTGGGAATTGGACCGTGATTCCGTAAAAGACTATATGG
>CABRZL010000119.1 GCA_902475435.1 uncultured Eubacteriales bacterium
AATCCTGAGCGCCCGTTTCTTCGGCGTCAGCTTCTTTTTCTTTTGATTCTGTTTCATCACTCATACCTCTTTTCCAGTTTCCGACGGAAGAAGGAGAACAGGATGGCAAATCCGCAGACAACGACAAAGAAAATAACCAGTGAACAGCATGCTTTGCCCATCTGCATATAATTGAACGCGTACTGATAAGACAGGATGTTCAGGTTTTCTGAAGAATACCCCGGGCCACCCGTTGTTGTCGTGTAAATAATATCAAATGTTTTTAAGCAGTCGATCAACCGAAGCAAAACTGCCATCATGATAGTCGGGGTCAGGATGGGCAACGTAATATGCCGGATCAGCTGCAGTTCGTTGGCCCCGTCGATGCGGGCCGATTCTACCACAGACTCGTCCATTCCACTCAGTCCTGCCAATACAATCAGCATGATATTTGGGGTCCACTGCCAAATGTCGATGATGATCAGGGACATCATAACTGTGGAGGAACTGCCTAGCCATGTGCCTGTGGGCAGGTGGAGAAAAGACAGCACCGTGTTGGCCAAACCGATGGTGGGATCATAAATCAGCTTCCACAGAATACCGACAGCTACCGGAGTGGCCACCATCGGCATCAGAAACACTGTACGGATCACATTGCTGCCGCGCTTGATCTTGTTCAGCAGCAGGGCGAAAATCACGCCAAAAATCATTTCAATGGTTACCGCAATGAAGGTAAACCAGATGGTTCTCCAAAATGCGCTTAAAAACCGGCTGTCCGTAAACAGTTCAATATAGTTTCCCAATCCTACAAATTCCTGGGCTACCTTCGCGGACATTTTCCAGTCGAAGAAGGATAGCCGGAATGTGTAAAAAATGGGATAGATGACACAGATTAAAATAAAGGCGATGGTAGGAAGCGTCATGACATACTTGGCATTCCGATTTAAGAAACTTCCTGATTTTGCTTTTTTTCTCACGCAAAAACACCCCCTGCTCTTTTTTGATTACGCCAGTATCTAGTTCGCCATTTTCTGTTACACACTCCCCCCGGGTCAATGACCCGGGGGGTGGCGTGAGCGGCAGAACATACATAATTCACTCGGCCGAGATAGATGTTCTGCCAGGGGTGCGTTTACTCTGCATCAAGCAGCTCTTGGACGAGGGTATTTACCTCATCCGCCTTTGCCTGAAGATCCTCGTCGGAGGCGCCCTCCATTGCCATCGTCAACAGTTCACCGATGGCAGCTCTGGCCTCAGCGCCCTCGACCATGACAGGACGGTCATAGGAACGGGCGTTTTCATTGGCGTTGGTGGCAATGATCACATCCAGCAGCTCTTCAGGATAAGCACCGGTAGCCTCTTCGTTCTCCCAGGTAGAAGTACGGGCGGAGGAGTTGCCGGCGATCATACCAATGACATCCTGCTCCTTGCTGGTGGCCCACTTCACAAACTCCCAAGCGGCATCCTTATTCTTGGAATACGGATTAATGCCCAGCGCCCAGGCAGTGATGTTGAAGGGAGTGGAGCCATATTCTTCCGTGGCCGGGAACTCACCATAGCCAACGCAATCACTGACCAGGGAGTTATCCGGATCGATGGCATAGGCATACTGGCTGTCGCAGTCAATGCGGATGGCCGCAGATCCCTGGCAGAACAGGTTGGAAGTTTCAGTCCAGGTATAGTTGACGGAACCGGGTGCGCAATAATCATTCACCAGTTTAGCGTAGAATTTGACTGCTTCCATGAACTCAGGGGTATTGACGGTCGCCGTCTTTGTCTCTGCGTCAAAGAAGTCGCCTCCGAAAGCATACAGGAATCCGGCGAACTGCGTCACAGCTGCATTTCCTTCGCCGCGCAGCGCCAGCGCATAAACACCGTTGTCGGGATCGTTCAGCGCTTCGCACATCTCCACCAGTTCATCCATGGTCTTAGGAGCTTCCGTATATCCGGCAGCTTCCAGCAAATCCATGTTCAGATAGAGCACCTCACGCTCGGTCATATAGGGAATGCCGTAGGGGGTACCATTGATATCGCTGGTGGCATCACGGGAAGTCTGGAAGAAATCTTCATAGTCATATTCCTTCCCGGCCGCTTCAATGTAAGGGCTCAGGTCCTCCAGCCAACCGTTGTTGATATAGAGGGTGGAGTCCTGCAAAGGACGATAGCCGAACACATCCAGGTCTCCGCTCTCACCGGCGCAGGTGACCGAAACCTTCTGGGACACCTGAGAATCCTGCATCTCCTCAATCTGAACTGTGATGCCGGTCTCTTCCTCAAACTGCGGAATATCCTCAATCAGCTGATCCATAAAGGCAGACGTGCAGACCACAACACTGATCGTAGTCCCGGCATAAGGCTTATCGCTATCGGTACCGGAACCGCCGGCGCTACCGCCGGCTGAGGAGGAAGCAGAGTTTCCGCCGCAGGCGACCAAACTGATGGTCATTGCAAGCGCCAGAACAAGGGCCAAGATTTTCTTCATTTTTCATTCTCCTTTCTTCATTGGAACAAATTCTATTTTTCAGAGCTTAACAGTTCCCGGTTCACAATATTGTGACAGGGCAAACCGTTGAGCACTTCAAATACACCATTCAGAGCCTCATCTACCATATTTTTTCTGGCTTCCAACACATTGCTTCCAATATGCGGAGTGATAACCACGTTCTCAATGGCTGCCAACTCTTCAGAGACATAAGGTTCGCATTCGAACACGTCTGTGGCCGCACCCCGAATCTCTCCGCTCTTCAGCGCAGTGACCAGATCGGCCTCGCTCATCACCGGCCCCCGAGCCGCATTGACAAAATAAGCGGTCTTTTTCATCTTCTGGAATGCAGCCAGATTTATGATGCCATGGTTTTCAGGCGTATAGGGCATATGGCAGCTGATCACATCCGCCTGCTCCAACACTTCATCGAAGGAGCCATAAACTGCATCCAGGGCCGCCTCCTCCTCCGGAGACTTCCGGAAGGGGTCATAGTACATTACCTTCATGCCAATCCCTTTGCAACGCCGAGCCATGGCCTGTCCAATACGTCCGAATCCCAAGATTCCCACGGTTTTTCCCATCAAAAACATGTCCCGGTCGAAGAACATCTTGGGATGACAAAGCTTTTCCTCCCTCAGTGTCCGATCGTACATCACCACACCTTTGGTAATGGCCAACATAATGGCGAAAGCCAACTCGGCGGTCGGTTCCGTCACCGTGGTTGGGGTGTTGATGACAAAAATACCTTTCTCGGTGCACGCCTTTACATCGATATTGTCATAGCCTACGCCAAAATTTGCCACCGCCTGCATCCGATGAGCCATAGAAATCAGTTCCCCCTGAAAGGGAAACGCCGCAATGGTGAACATGGCATCAAATTCACCAATCATCTGTTTGACCTCATCCATGGTGAAGTTGGTCTTGTGCTCATCAGGGACTGTAATATCAAACTTTTCCCGGAATGGTTCCAAAATTGCCTCAGGGATCCATCCCGTAATCAAAAGTTTTTTCATCCAATCATCCTTCCTTTCTTTTTATCTGCCTGGCCAGCCTCAATGCGCTGGAGGATGCGTTGCGAATCCATTCATACTCATGGCATAAGAATATGTAATCAACCCCCATATCCACCCACATCTGCATTGCCGCTTCTCCTGGCTCGGAGGAAATTCCACAATGAATTCCTCTGCGCCGGCATGCGTCAAACACGGTTTGGATACATGCAAGATTTCTCTCAGCATAAACCTCTCCCAATATTCCAAGCGATCCGGAAAGATCAAACTGCCCCACAATAATGGCATCAATTCCCGGGACATCCAGAATCTGTTCAATGTGTTTGACTCCCTCAATATGTTCGATCTGGATGATTTTAAAGATCTGCCTATCTGCATTGTCCAAGTAGTCTTTCGTATTCACCAAGCCATAATTGTCGGCTCGAAACGGACCCATACCTCGCACACCCTTTGGGGGGTAGGTACATGCTGCAATAGCGTTTTGGGCCTCTTCCGCCGAGCAGATCATGGGAATCACAATCCCATCCACGCCTGTCTCCAAAATTGGTTTGATCAATACCGGATCATTCCAAGGTACCCGCACTATGGCGGCAGCTCCTGCTCCCTGAGCCGCCATAACATGCAGTGTGGTATTGGCTTTATCCAACAGGGCATGTTCATTTTCGATCCACAGGACATCAAACCCCACGTTAGCCAGCAGCTCCGATAGAAATGGATCCTGAGAGCGGATATGGGTTCCGATTACCAGCTCGCCTTTCTTTTGTTCAAAAATCCGACGCAGCCGTCCAACTTCATACATCTTGTATCACTCCGTTTTTTCCGCTTCCTGCTGTTTTCCCGTTGCCGCTTCTTCGTTCAGCTGCCCGATCCGAAATCCCCGGGGTACATACTCTTTCGCTCCGTAACGGACCAGGACCCGCCGATATATCAAATTCATCCCATATGCGGTCAGGGAGAAACCTCCAAAACTCCAGATGGGAAGCAAAAAGCCGGAAACAGAACAGAGCGTGATTGCCACCGCAAGGATGAAAAACAGTGCCAAGGTACTCAACAGATGGCGCAAACCAATGAGGCACGCAACCTTGAACAGCCCAATTGTGCTGTTTTCAAACTGGGCAAGCAGTACCGGGAAATAAACCGCTATACAAAACCAGACAACACCTACGATGGCAATTCCCACTGCTGAAACACCTTTGAAGGGAAAATCAGTAACGGTCAGGCTATAAACAGACAGTGTCATGAGTACAAAGATCCCTTCCAGCAGCACGCCCCCCAGCAGTCCTTGTTTCCAATCTCTGCGCAACGCCGGGAAAAAGCGGCGCCAGGCATCCGGATCTCCCGTGCGGTCATAGGCATTCACACAGTCCAGCAACGCGCCGGAGCTGAGGAAAATAGTAACCACCGGCAAACAACACAGCAGCCACAGTATGTTGGTTAAAATGAAAAACATAACATGCCGCATCATCTCAGAAAAACGGCTGTCTATGCTTAAAAATTTTCCCATACTTTAACCCTCCGCCGTATGGCTGCCTATCTCCGCCGCATTCTTCCGGGATCCCGGAATTTCGCCTCAAAGATTTAACTAAGTCTTTTTCAAAAGCATAGCAGTTTGCCCTCGTAAATACTATTGATGGCCACCCCAAATTTCATAATGGTACTTTTTCCACTTCGCACAAGCCATGTGTTTCATTTTAAAACATTACAGAAAAAGAAGAAAAATTCAAAAATCCGCTCCAGACATTTTCAACATTTTCAAACAATTTCGTACATATGTCACAATTTTATTTGCATTTTTCTCTTGACATTTGTTTGTTTTTATGGAAGTATAAATGCGAGCTCAGCATTCGAATGTTGTTCACCCATCCTCGTTCCCCTTGACTACTCCATAACTCTTAGTCCTGGGGAACTAAAACGAAAGGAGTTTATCCGCCGGGCCGGCGGTGCGGCAGTGTGGAGACCTGCCGTAACGTCTTCGAGGTTTCGCCCCCCGGAGGCGAGGAAGGTTGCGCAGAGGCGGACCTTTCACGGCCTTATGCTATGGCAACTCTGAGCCTGAGAAACATCGTCAAGACCTATCCCGGGGCCGCGGAGCCCACCGTCCACGGCTTCAACCTGGAGATCGCCGACAAGGAATTCATCGTTCTGGTGGGCCCCTCCGGCTGCGGCAAGTCCACCACCCTGCGGATGATCGCCGG
>CABRZL010000120.1 GCA_902475435.1 uncultured Eubacteriales bacterium
TCAGGACCAGGGACCCTTTGACCGCTCCCCCGCCCAGCACACGGTCCAGCTCATTCATTCCGGTCTGAAAGCGCAATTCGTCGGTGGTTTCAATTTCCGTCAGCCGTTGTGCCTTTGAGCCAAAGCGAATGCCGCCTCCAGCTCCCCTTTTTGCAGCCGTCGTTTTGGGCTGGCTGGGCTGTTCTACGATACTGTTCCAGGTACCGCAGGCAGGACATTGCCCCTGCCATTTGGGCGTTTCATTCCCGCATTGGGTGCAATAAAATACGGTTTTATTCTTTGCCAAACCGGTCACCTCATTTGTAAAACTGTCCAAAGGGATCAAAAATCCATGGTCAGATACGATGTTGTAATTGTAATTGCTAATTCTGTTTGGTATTCATCCGTTTCCAGGCGTTTTGCCTCTTCCCTGTTTGAAATAAAGCCACACTCCACCAAAATCGCGGGACAAGAAATGTGGTTCATCAGATAGATGTCCTTTGAAATTTGTTTAGAAAGCCTATGATTATCCGGATCTAAGTAATCCACCAAAAGCTGCTGGCAATAGATCCCCCAATCTTCACTTCCCTGGGTGGGAGCAAAAAAGACTTGGGCACCGGAGTTGGATGCGCCGGAAAAGTAATTTTGATGAATGCTGATCAAACATGTATTTTCATTCTTTTCAACCAGTTTGACCCGATTTTGAAGGTCTGACCGCTTCTTTTGGGCCAGAGTATCTGAATTTGCATCCTTCAGGCAAACATCCTTATCCCGGGTTAAAATCGGGTCTACCCCAAACAGGCCGCAGATTTGCTGCATTTTCAGCACAATAGAAAGGTTTATCTGGCTTTCCAGCGTCCCCGTCACTGACACCGCCCCGCCATCTTCCCCTCCGTGTCCGGCATCCAGAACCAGGACACGGCCTGAAAATCTCTGAGGTTGAAAACAGGAGTCGGATTTGGTATACCAGGGAAAGAATATCAGACAACTGCAGCACAAAAGCGCCAGCACAGCTATATTAACACGAATTCGATTGCGATTCCACTTCATTTACATCACCGATATACGGTATGCCAAGAATATGGATCAAAGAACGTTATTCAATCTTCCAATCAATAGGCTCAACACCATGGCTCAGCAAAAATTCATTGACCTTGCTGAAAGGGCGGCTTCCAAAGAAGCCACGGCTGGCAGAAAGGGGGCTGGGATGGTTGGACTGGACAATCAATCTGGGATAAGCGCATTGTCCCAGATGATTTTCCTCCACCTTTTTTTGCGCTGACTTTCCCCACAGAATATAGGCAATGGGCCGTGGCTGCCGTTCCACAATGTCGATGATGCCGGAGGTAAATCGCTCCCACCCCCAGCCTTTATGGCTGTTGGCCTGCCCTTCATACACTGTCAAAACAGTATTAAGCAGAAGTACTCCCTGCTCAGCCCAGTGTTCCAGTGAACCATGCTCCGGGATTGGCAGCTCTAAATCCGCAGATAGCTCTTTATATATGTTTCGCAACGACCTTGGGATCGGAACCGTTTTATGGACAGAAAAACTAAGCCCCTGGGCCTGTCCTTCCTCATGATACGGATCTTGACCAAGGATCACGCATTTGACCCGGTCAGGCGGCGTCAGACGAAGGGCGGTAAACAGTTCTCCCCGGGGTGGAAAAACCCTGGGAGAGTTCGCTTGATAGGCAGCTTCCACCTGTTCAGACAGCGCTGAAAACCAAGGTTCTGTCTGCATTTTCTGAAGATACGGCGTCCACTGACCCAGATCATAATTGGAAAAAGCCATATAATTTGCTTCCCCTCCTCTGTTGACGATGATTGGAAAAATGCGCTATAATAGCGCAACAGAAACTAAAATTGGAGCGAGAAATGGTTAAAGTATTTGACTTGGATGGCACCCTGTTGGACTCCAACGGAGTCTGGCGCTGGGTTGATGAAACCTTTGTGGGGCAATTTGGTTTAGCTCTCACAGATGAGTATAACGAGTATGTGTCCCACGCAATTTTTCCGGATGCAGCCCGGTTTACCAAAGCCTATTACGGGCTTTCCGTGTCTGAGGAAGTCATCATGGACGCCTGGTATCAGTTGGCATATAACGCGTATGCCCGGGAGCTGGAATTAAAACCAAACGCCCTAAGCTATTTGAAACATTGCAGGGCACATGGTGAGCGTATGGTGCTTTACACCTCTAGCCAGCCTTCCCTGTGCAAAGCAGCTTTGGATCATCACCAGATCACACAGTTCTTTGAATCGCTGTATTTTGCCCAGGAGATGAGCCTGGAAAAGAAGTTTCCGGACTCTTTTTCACAGCTTAGTCATATGTTAGGCGAGGCCCCAGAACACTGTGTTCTTTTGGATGACTCTCCCCTGGCCTGCGCATCTGCCAAAGCTGCTGGCTGGCAAGTGATCGGCGTGGAAGATCCCTTCTTTGCGCACCGGCGCGCAGAATTGATTTCGCAGTGTGACCGTACCATTCAGAATTTTTCCGAACTGCTCTCCGAATAGAATAAAAAAGTGCACCGTATTTCACTCTACGGTGCACTTTTTTATATATTTGCAAGCACCGACTCCATGTGATCGGAAAAGCTGCGATAGGAAAGCTCCTCCTCGAAAAATTTGCGTGCGGCCAAGCGAGCCTGGGTTTGATTGAAGGAAAGCCAATCAATTTTCCGGCTTTCATCCCAATTGAGTCCAAATCCATTGCGTTCAGTCAAGTCCCAGGTGTCCCCTGGAATGGAGTTGATGATAGGCAGAGCGCCCGCAAGATAATCAATGCTTTTCATGGTCAGGCCGACACAAACGGTAGGTTTCATAACATTCAGGCCAAAATGACACTGGTTAAATACAGCCTGCTTTTCTGGGGCATTGTAGACAGTACCGTGGTCGATGACCTCCACCTCTGCCTGCTGAACCCGACTTGCTTTCACCGTCGCCGATGATATGAAGGTAGACAGGTCGAACTTTCCGAATCGAGGAAAGGATGGCCACAATGGCATCAATGTCAATGATGTGGTTGATCGAGCCCAAATAGCAGATAGAAAAATGGTTTTCCGACAACACCGCTGTCCGATCTAATATTTGCTTTTCTTTCGGTTTGCAGAAATAGATGGTAGAGGTATTGTCATATCTGTCCAACTTCAGCCGTTTTCGGAACAAATTGCACTCTGTTACCACATAGTCTGCTTCCATCAGATAGTTATCTCGCAAGGACCTCCACATCTGAAACGGAGGCAACGACTTTAGTCCACCCAATGGAAAACTCTCCGGCCAGAGGTCATTGACATCAAAAACCAATTTGGTATCCGGATGAGCCCGCTTATACTGAGCACATTGTTTTACCAGGGAGTTAGGCGGAACCAGGACCCAGATCAAATCCCATTTTTCTTGAGCCAATGCATCCTTGACCGCCCGGGCAAACTTACTATGGGAATACATCCGTCTGATGGACAAGTTTTTCTGATAGGGCAACTCGTGAATTAACGTATACCCTTCCGGAGCAGAAGGCCATGCGGATTTGCTACGGTGCTGAAAATCCGAGAGGAATGCGGTAACGCTGTCTCCTCTTGCATGGAAGAAATCCATCAAAGCCTGCTGACGATCCATAAACGTGTCAAAACAATTGACAATGGCTACCTTCACAAGATCGACTCCTCAAAATACCGACCGTTATCGCCTGTTGTTCTTCCCTTTCTTGTGCAATGCTCCCGTTCCGCCTTCTACAACGCCTTTTCTGCCCAGCACATAGGTAAAGGAACCAAAAAAGCATTTCAAGTCAAACCAGAAGCTGAGATGACTCACATAATATCCGTCCAGCTCAGCTTTTACGTCGATCTCCAGCTCATCCCGGCCGTTGATCTGTGCCCAGCCCGTCAGGCCCGGGCGAACAGCATTGGCCCGAAAGCGATCTCTTGCCTCGATCAAATCGTATTGATTCCACAGTGCAGGCCGCGGCCCCACAAAGCTCATCTCACCGACAAAAATATTCCAGAGCTGAGGTAGTTCGTCTAATGAGGTTTTACGCAGGAAGCTGCCAACTCGGGTGATATACTGATCTGGGTTTTCCAACATATGGGTTGGCATATCATGAGGAGTATCGATGCGCATGGTACGGAATTTCAGGATGGGAAACGTAGTCTTATTGACGCCGATCCGCTTCTGCCGGAATAGGACTGGACCTTTAGAATCCAACTTGATTGCCACGACCAGGATCAGAAGAACCGGAGATAATACAATCATGATCAACGCGGCCAACACAAGATCAATCAGCCGCTTTAGAACCCGATTGTATATACCGAGTTCCCGAGGCTTTACGTTCTCCATAAAAAACTCCCATCTGGCAGTACGGATTTATTCCTCCGTCTGCAATTCCATTACACTGCCCCGAATCTCTAAATTGGACACTGCTTCCTCCAAAGAGAATTCGATTTGGCTGTCAATTCCATTGAAATACCAGTTCTTTTTCACGTTTGTTCCGTTAGAGGAAAGAATATTAAGCTCCAAGGGGGTACCGTTGGAATAAATCTCAAGCCCCCGCAGCAGACAAGGGGTAAAACCAACCGGATCAAACCGGAAATGTTTGCTGGGGCGATCCCATTCAAACACATGAGAAAAGTGTTTCCCATCCATCTTGACCACTTTTTCAAGGCAGTGCTCTTCCGAAAATCCCTGGCCATAGTCAATGTATAGAGCAGCGGTTTCCTCTTTTGCGCCCGGCTTTCCCTGATAGGCCGCGCAGACGTCCCCTGCTTCTCCGATCATCTTCACTTGTCCATGGTCAAGCCATACCACCCGGTTACACATCTCTTCAATCTGTGCAATGGAGTGAGAGACAAACAGCACGGTGGTGCCGCCGCCCATCAATTCCAGCATTCTCTGCTTACTCTTTTCCTGGAAATTGGCATCGCCCACAGCCAAAATCTCATCCACAATCATGATCTCCGGATGGACCACCGTTGCAATGGAAAAGGCCAGCCGCATCAGCATGCCGGAGGAGTAATTGCGAATTGGCATCTCAATAAACTCTCCCAGCTCAGAAAATGCCAAGATTTCATCGTATTTTTCCTTCAAGAAGGCTTCGGAATAGCCAAGAATGGCTCCGTTCAGGAAAATATTTTCCCGGCCGGTCAGATCATAGTCAAAGCCGCTTCCCAACTCCAGCATGGGAACGATATTCCCGTGAATCTCCACCGAACCCTTGGTGGGATTTAATATACCGGATATCACCTTGAGAATCGTAGATTTACCGGCGCCATTATGTCCAATAATGCCGACAACCTCGCCTTTTTTTACCTCAAATGACACGTCGGTGAGGGCCCAAAATTCTTTGTGTGTAATCTTTCTAGTAACCAGCTGAAGGAAATACTCCTTTAGGCTGTTAATCTTATCGCCTGTCATGTGAAAACGCATGGAAACATTCTTCACTTCGATCATATTATCCATCGTCTCACCCCCTTACAGGTACAAAACAAAGTCTTTTTCTTTCTTGTTAAAAATCCAGATACCCACAATCAGTGGAACAACCGCCACCAAAATACAGACCAAATAGGACATAGGCGGAGGAGAAACCCGATCAATTAGCGCACAGCGGGCAAAGCCAATGAGCTGATAGAGGGGGTTTAAATGATAGATCTTGAGAAAAGCGGCCGGAATAATACTCTCCGGGTAAAAGATG
>CABRZL010000121.1 GCA_902475435.1 uncultured Eubacteriales bacterium
ATTACCATACTAATCACAAACACCAACAAAACAGTGCCGACAGCTTTGCCAAAATGCCCAAAAAAGCGCCGCGCAAATCCGCTTCCTTGTCTTTTTTCTTTTTCCATATTTTAGAAGCACCTCCGGAGATATTTCGTCATAAGGGCGCAAAATTTCAATTTACAATATATTATATCACAGTCTGTCAATGAGACACCTCCATTTGGCCGTTTTTTTACCGGGATTTTGAGGAGAAATTTGCAAATTTTTTATAAATATTTTTTCTCATTCCGGAAATCCTGATTCTGTGCGAAGCATTTGATTGCAACGATACTCTTTCAAAATATTTTCTTGGGTGCAAAAAATAGTACTTGATTTTCCGCCCCGCTGGCATTACTATATGCTCAGAATCAATTATGATAAAGCGCTGGTTCTGGAAGGAGATTCCCTTATGAGTGATTTCGGCGACAACATCATCTCCATCAGCGATGAAGACGGTAATGACTTTGAACTTCTTGTTCTGGATGAGGCCGATATGGACGGCGTGCACTACTTAGCCCTTACCGAGTCTCACAATCCGGACGAAGAATCCAACTTAGAAGTTATTATTCTCAAAGTCATTGAAGACGAACAAACGGGCGAGGAACTGCTGTCCACTGTGGACAGTGAAGATGAGCTCGAAGCCATCTATCAAATCTTTGAAGATCAGATGTTTTCAGAAGACGACAACATTGAATACGACGAGGATGACGACGAAGAATAAAAGTTCCCTGCTTGGTGCGTGAAGGACCCTGTTAAACCCACATTATAACTACGGGATGCCGGACTCCCGCTGCTGTTTGCAGGCCTCCTGCTGGACTTGTCCGCAGACGTTGGAAGCAGTTTGAGCAGCGGGGAGGCAACCCACCTGCCCGGAACGTGCAGGTTATAATTGGGTCCACACGGCCAAAGCGGGGAATTTTTTATTTTAATCCAAACCCTTTTCCTCGGATATAGAATTTTGGATTTTACTTGAAACTCCCCTAATTATGCTATATAATTAGCTCTGTTTAAAATGCACACGAGAGGACTGAATCCATCATGAGCGCATCCAGAGAGAAACGACTGCGCCGCGAACTGCGAGAAGCAGAGGCCAACAGTGATACTGTAAAAAAAGTAAAAAAGAAGAAAAAGCAACGGACGCCTGCGCAAAAGAAAAAACTTCATAGTATCATCAGTACAACCATCGGCATCCTTATCGTTCTGGCATTTGCTCTTCTGATCTTTGTAAACAGCGGAGTGCTTCAGAAGAATGCAACAGCAGTAACGATCGGTTCCCATAAACTCTCTCCAGCAGAGTTCAACTATTTTTATCAAGATACTTATAATAATTTGAAGAACACCTATACATCTTATGGTTACTGGGACTACATTGTGGACACTTCCAAGCCCATTGCTTCCCAGGAATGCGGATTGAGCGGTGACGGCTCTACATGGAGCGAATATATTCGTGCCAGCGCAATCAGCTCTGCCGTACAGGTTTATGCGCTCTATGATGCAGCTCAGGAAGCCGGCTACACATTAAGTGAAGATGCGCAAGCCGATTTGGACAGTGCATCAGAAACTGTCACAACCTATGCCAAAGAAAATGATTTCAAGGATGCAGACGATTACTTGGAAGAATATTACGGAAAAGGCGCTTCACTAGAAAGTTATCTCAACTATCTCACAGTTCAGCAGTACGCTTCCGGTTATTCTCAAGAAAAGTCAGACAGTTTTTCTTATACGGACGAGGAACTGCGCACCTATTACAATGACAACAAGCAAGATTTTGATACGGTCACATATCGTGTCTTTAACATAGCCACCGAAGACGATGACACCAACGCCGCAAAAGAAACGGCAGATGCGATGGCCGCTGATTTGGATGGCACTGAAAGCAGCTTCTCTGACGCTGCATATGAGTATGCTCCGGAAGACAGTAAAGAATCCTATGAGGACGAAGATTATACCCTTCGCTCCAATTACAACTACAGTTCCATTAGTTCCGATTACGCAGATTGGCTCTTCTCCGAAGAACGTACCGCCGGTGAATCCCAGGTATTCGCCACATCTTCCGGCTATGCGGTTGTCATGTTTGTATCCCGTGAGAACAATGAGTACAGCACAGTAAATGTCCGTCATATCTTGATTGAAGTCGCTACTTCCGGAGAAGACGGCACCTCTACCGATGCCGACTGGGATGAGTGCCTGTCAAAGATCGAAGAAATTGAGGAAGAATGGGAAGCCTCCGACATGACGGAAGAAACCTTTGCCACAATGGCGGAAGAGCAGTCTGAGGACACCGGTTCTGCCAGTAACGGCGGCCTTTATGAAAATGTTCACAAAGGACAAATGGTCACAGAATTTAATGACTGGTGCTTTGAAGATGGCCGTCAGGCCGGCGACTATGGTATCGTGCAGACCACTTATGGTTATCATCTGATTTATTTTTGCGGCTATGGTGATGAATATTGGAAAATCTTAGCCGACAACTCCAAACGCAGCGAAGATTACGCTGCATGGTACGAAGAATACAGCGCAGATTATGTGGGAGACAGCAGCTTCTTTGGCATGCTGTTTACCAACAAAGAACTCCCGGCTTAACAAAACTGGTACGCCCGGACGCAAAGCGTCCGGGCGTTTGGAGGATTATATGGAACAATTTTTACGAGAAGCCATGTTTTATGGTCAGGATGCATTGGAACTGCTTTGCAAAAAACACGTCATGATCTTCGGAATTGGCGGCGTGGGCAGTTATTGCGCCGAGGCGGTTGCTCGTGCAGGCGTCGGCACCATTACCTTGGTAGATCACGACACTGTCGGCATCACAAACCTGAATCGACAGATTTGCGCGTTACACTCAACCCTTGGTCAATATAAATCCGATGTCATGGCCGACCGCATCCGAGATATCAACCCCAGTTGCCAGGTCACTTCCCTTCCTCTCATGTATCGCGAAGGAAACAAGGAAACCTTCTTTTCTTTAAAGCCCGATTATATTGTAGACGCTATTGATCTGGTGTCCTGTAAACTCAGTCTGATTGATACTGCAAAATCTCGTAATATCCCCATAATTTCCGCTATGGGAACCGGAAACAAGCAGGATCCAACTCGTTTCCGCATTTGCGATATTGCAGAGAGTTATGGCTGTCCTTTGGCCCGGGTGATGCGCAGAGAGCTACGAAACCGTGGTATTCTGCATCATACCGTTCTATTCAGTGACGAACCGGCCATTACACCGCTGCCACTGGAAGTTCCACCACCCGGAAGAAGAAGTATTCCCGCTTCCCTGAGCTGGGTCCCATCTTGTGCCGGTCTTATGCTTGCCGGCTATTTAATCCGAGATCTAATCGGAGCGTTATAAAAAGTGTATAAAAAATTCCTCTCGTGGAATACTTCCACAGGAGGGATTTTTCTATGCAGAAAACCTGGAAATATGCAATTAGCGGTGCCGCCGCCGGAGCGGCAAACGGCCTGTTTGGTACAGGCGGCGGGATGATATTGGTTCCCCTGTTGACCCGTTGGGCGGGGCTTTCAGACAAAAAAGCCTTTGCTACATCCATCAGCATCATTGCGCCGCTATGTTTGGTTTCCATTGTAATATACTGTATCCAGGGCAGCATGGATTTTATGGGTGCGCTTCCCTATCTAATTGGCGGCTTGATAGGGGGCCTCATTGGCGGCAAACTATTTAAACGAGTCCCGACAAAATTTCTCCACCGTGCTTTGGGCATCATTATTATTTACGGCGGAATTCGTTCTATTTTATGTTGAATTTTATCATTGCAGCGGCGGCCGGACTGCTTACCGGAATCATATCCGGCTTTGGGATCGGAGGCGGTACCATTTTAATGGTCTATCTTACCGCCATAGCGGGCGTAGCCCAGCGCACCGCTCAAGGGATCAATCTATTGTACTTCCTCCCTACCGCCGCAGCCGCACTAATCCTACACAGCAAAAATCACTATATTGAATGGAAAGCCGTCATCCCCGCAATTCTGTGCGGTTGCGTAACTGCCGGAATTCTCAGTTTTGTGGCCATGCAAATGGACCTGGATTTGTTGAAAAAACTGTTTGGTGGATTTTTGATTTTGACGGGTCTATCGGAATTATTTAAAAAAGTTTCCTGAAATTTTTCTGGAGTTTTATCTCTTCATAGCCATTTTTCCGATAGCACGCATGTGCGCCTTCCCGTTGCGCTCCGGATACGAGACGGATCCCTGCAGCACCAGTTTCCCGTGCCCACCGCTCTCCTTCCGCCAACAAAGCAGAAGCGGCTCCTCCGCGACGATACGCTGGCAGTACCGCCAGAGCCAAAACATCTTTCATATGAGGAAAATACAACGTATCATAATCCACTAGGTGAATATATCCCGCCACTGTTTCCTCCAGTTCCGCAACCAAAATACACTGGCTTGGATCCTGCAGGGCTTTTTCCAGCTTTCCAGTTGTCTTTTCCGGTGGGTAATCAACTTCTTTGTTAAGCTGCCAGGATGGCTTCCGCATCCCTCAAGCTTGCTTCTCGTACTGTCATCATGTGGTTTTTTCCCCTTCCACAAATCGAAGATAGCCTTCTAAGATCAGTGATGCAGCTACGGCATCCACATTTTTCTTATGTTTTTTCGTCTTTTTTCCGTTAGCAGATAGGATATGATGGGCTTCCACCGTCGTACGGCGCTCATCCCATAAAATGACTTTCAAATTCGTCTTTTCCTGCACCAGTGCCGCAAATTCCCGGTATAATGCAGCACGGGGTCCCTCCGTTCCGTCCATATTTTTGGGAAAGCCCATAACCAGCCGTTCCGGATGATGCTGCTTCACTAACATTGCAATTTTTTCTGCAGCGTTCTCTCGATTCCACGCCGCAATCACCATAGTACTCCCAACAATTGAACCAGTTTCATCCGAAATTGCTACGCCTGTACGCGCATCTCCGTAATCCAGCGCCATAACTTTCATAGTACTATCCCCCTTTCATAATATATCATATTCCATGTTTCTTTGCAATGAAAGCCCCCAAATGTAGAGCTTCCAGCGGAAAAACGGAATTTTTTCACTTTTTCTTATTGACCCAACAAGCAAACTGTGCTAGAATAATTCTACCTGTGAATTCGGGTCTTTTTTTCATGCCCGTTTTCAGCTGTGCCGGCCTAAAGCCATTCAAATTTTTCTGAGCACAGTGATACAGGGAGGCAATATAAGGAGGTGCCGAAATGCGCGTTAAAGTGACTCTGAGATGCAATGAGTGCAAACAGCGGAACTACAACACCATGAAAAACAAGAAGAATGACCCTGACCGTCTCGAAATGAGGAAATACTGCAGGTTCTGCAGAAAGCACACCGTGCACACCGAGACTAAGTAATGGAGGCTACCACGAATGGCAGAAGCTAAAAAACAGGAAAAAGAGGGCTTTTTCCGCAGAACTGGCCATCGCCTCAGTAAATGGTTTCGTGAAATGAAATCCGAACTAAAAAAGGTTGTATGGCCCAGTAAAAAGCAGGTCATCCAGAACACACTGGTAGTGCTTCTCTGCGTGTTAGTGGTCGGTGTGTTTATCTGGATCTTTGACGCCGTGG
>CABRZL010000122.1 GCA_902475435.1 uncultured Eubacteriales bacterium
GGAAGCGGCCTTGTTGCAGGGTGCCGAGCTGCTGATCTTGGAAAGTCGGTAATTGTGTTGGAAAAGGATAAACGGACTTTAGGCGGCGGCATGAATATGGCTTCCACAATGCGTACATTCGGAAGCAAATGGCAAAAAGAAAGAAATCTTCCGGATACAACGATGCTGTATCTTCGAAATCGAATGGATGAGACTTTTTGGAGAATTGATCGGAAATTGGCGGTCAATGTGATTCGCGGTACTGGACAATTTTTTGATTGGTTCTGTGAGATTGCGCCTCAGGAGGTAATCGATCAATTTACTGTAGGCCGATATGTATTTGATGAGGAATCTGATGGGCCGTTGGGGCCTCAATGCAGTGCCCATGGAGATGAAAAAAACATGGCAAATGGAGGCACAGGCCATGGGAAAGGCAGTGGGCGCCTCATTGTCGAAACCACGGCGCAAAAGCTTCGTGAAAAAGGCGGAGAGATTCTTATGGGTGCCGTCACAGAGAAAATCATAGTAAAAGATGGGAAGGTCACCGGCGTAGTGGTAAAACAAGGGGACGAAAACATTGAGATTGTTTGCAAGGCTGTAATATTGGCTTCGGGGAGCTGGATTCGGAATCAGGAAGTTGTGAGAAAATATTACCCGGAGCTTGCGGCCGCACAACCATATATGGGAGAAAGCCCGCATATGAACTGGAATTATACTGGCGACGGGCTGAAGCTGGCTGAGGATGCCGGCGCACTGATGGATGAAAAAAATCGGACCATACGTATGATGGGGCCGATGACCATGTGCCGTAGCCGTGTGATGGGTGATATGGCCAATTCTGCTTATGCGATTTATGTCAATCAAGAGGGAAAACGCTATATTTGCGAAGGGTCGCAGCTTCGCATAGGCGTATTTGATTCGGGGTCCGTTCAGGTAGAGCAGCCCAAAGGTAAAGTATATGTGATCTTTGATGAGAGTGCACTGGCGCATGCGGTTGCCGATGGGGATAATCAGCCACAGCCTCAGTTGGCAATGCCGTTTGGAGCAAGTCATTTTCCAGAGACAATGGAAGAGGTACATGCGGAAATAGATCCAGCGCTGGAGAAGAATGACGGTGTGATTTTCCGGGCCAATACGTTAGAGGAATTGGCAAACAAATTGGGGTTGAACGCTGCGGCGCTCCAGGAGACAGTGGATACCTATAACAAAAATTGCGCTGAAGGAATGGATTGGGACTGCTTTAAACCGTCTGAATGGCTCCAGCCAATCAACCAAGCGCCCTTCTATGCGGTAAAGGCGTCGCTTGGGACAGACGGCGCTTTTGGAGGCGTAGAGATTGATGAGCATATGAGAGCGAAAGCTGCAAATGGTGGCGTAGTGGATGGCCTGTACGTAGTAGGAGATTTGGCTTCCGGTCGATTTATCAATATGACGGGGATCAAAAAACAGATCATCAACGATATGTCATTTGCGCTGTCCAGCGGTTTTATCGCAGCAGAACATGCAGCTTCTTATATAGCCGGAAAATAAGGGCCAATTCCCCGGACAAATTTGATTTGTTCCGGGGAATTTTCTTGTCTTTTGTGCCAAAAGAGAGTATGATAAGAAAAATCGTGGAAATTATAAAAAGCAATAAAGCAAAAATGGAGGCGCCCGGATTATGTGCTGAGATATGGGCACCATAATATTCGTTGGAGCCTTAGAAGGTATAGGATCGTTATGGCGTTGAGTGAGGAAACATGTATGGAAAAACTGGAGATAGAATTTACGCAGGAGCTATTGAAAATACTGGATGAAGCAGAACGGATTACTGGAGTAGCGGATATGCAGCTCAAAACGCAGATACAGAAACATGGCGGAGTGCGCGCAATTAAGGAAAAATTGAAACGAAAGCAGATTTCACGACAGTTTTCGTTGCTGGAGGAGAAGAAAAGACTGAAATTAAGTCCGGAATACTTGGTAATCCAGGGGAAGTTTGGCGCGCTGTTTACAGATGATGAGGTCAATCTGTGCTTAGAAGTGCTTTTGGAAGCAGGAGCTTTTTCTAAATAAGCATAAGAAAATTTTTCAAATAAAGTTCAAACATCGTTTGGACAATAGTAATAGTTTGGACATAATTAGAAATTACTATGAGAGCATAAATAAAATCCTATTAAAGGAGTGGAAATATTATGAGTGACAGATTTGATTACAATATGGGTCCGGACAATCAGAGGCCTGAAAATAATCCGCAAAACAACTCGGTGCCCCAGCAGGAAAATGGTGCCTATCGCTACAGCGGAAGCAATATACCGGGCAGCGAACAGTCGGAGCCTTCTAGCTATGGAACCCAAGGTGCTTATAGTACGTCCAGTGGAAGCACGAATTCTGACGTTGGACAAAACCCAATGGCCAACTATAATGTAACACCTCCTCAGCCGGAAAAGAAATCCGGCGGTGGCAAGCGTATTATTGCTATTGCCATTGTCTGCGCTTTACTTGGCGGTGTTGGTGGAGGTGCGGCTGTTGGCATGGCGTTGAGAGGTGGTAACGCTACAGAAGCCACAACTGTGGAAGACGATGAAGCGACGGTTCAAAATAACGAGGCGGAAAGTTCTGATGCAGAGGAAGTTAACGGCAATATCAACAGCACTGTGATTGATGTGAAAACCAATTCACAGACTACCAATATGACGCCACAGGATGTATATGAACAATATGTCAATGCTGTGGTAGCAATCTCCAACGAAGGTACAACAACCAATGTGTTTGGCCAGGTTTCGGAAACAGCGTCTTCAGGAAGCGGTTTTATTATTTCGGAGGACGGCTACATTGTGACCAATAATCATGTGGTGGAGGGAGCGCAAAAGCTTACTGTTACCATGACCAATGGAGAGGAATATGACGCGACGGTGATTGGTGCGGATGAAGAGAATGATGTTGCGCTGATTAAAATTGATGCAACTGGCCTTCCGACTGTTTCCATTGGGGACTCAGATAGTATTGAAGTGGGCCAGCAGGTTTGCGCTATCGGCAATCCATTGGGTGAACTTACAAACACGTTGACAGTTGGATATGTATCTGCACTGGATCGTGAAATCAATGAGAACGGTACGCCGATCAATATGTTCCAAACTGACTGTGCCATTAACTCCGGAAACTCTGGAGGACCTATCTTTGATATGCACGGTAACGTAGTAGGAATTACAACCGCAAAATACTCTTCCAGCGGAAGTTCTTACGCTGCTTCGATTGAGGGAATCGGCTTTTGTATTCCCGTCAATGATGCGATGGATATTGTGAGTGATTTGCTGGAATACGGCTATGTTAAAGGCCGTCCGTCTTTGGGAATTACCTGTCAGGCAATCTCTTCAACTGTGACTCAGTATTATAATCTTCCGACTGGAATTTATGTAAACTCCGTTGAAGCGGATTCAGCTGCCGATAAAGCTGGCATTCAGCAGGGAGACATCATTACGGCAGTGGACGGCACTGAGGTGCAGAGTGTAACAGATTTTAAGGCACTATTGAAAAACTATACAGCTGGGGATACTGCGATACTATCCATTTATCGGAGTTCTACGGCGGAATCTCTTGATATTTCGATCACCTTTGATGAGAAGAACATGACGACCAAGGCAAGTGCAGAGACACAGCAGGGGGAGCAAATGGTTCCTGTTATACCAGGGAATCTGTCCTAAATAAAAGTGAAAGAAAAATAGAGAGATAAAAATCCGGGAGTCTAATTGACTCCCGGATTTTTATGTAAATTCATATTTTTCTGTTATAACCTCTTATGGAGCGTAGAAGATAATGGTAGGTTTATATGTTTTTTAACAAATTTTTGTGTTGAAATTGATACATATAGTATAAAAGTAAAATTTTGTTCATAAATACGGCAAAAAAAGCCGGAATTTCAAGATGAATCTATTGCAAAATGCTGAATTTGATGCTATATTTATTGCGAAAATGTGAATCCAACGTTGTTGGAATTACATGGAAGGAGGCGTAGCATTTTGGATCATAAAAAGGTGATTGTAGAGTTAAAAGAAATCACAAAAATCTTTCCCGGCGTAAAGGCGCTAGATGGCGTTTCTTTTGACATTCGGGAAGGAGAGGTCCATTCTCTGTGCGGTGAAAATGGTGCAGGAAAAAGCACGTTGATTAAGGTGATGACGGGAGCGCATCAGGCGGATGGCGGTGAATTCCTCATTGATGGCGCGCCGGTACATATTAAAAGCACCCAAGAATCCATTTCTTTGGGAATCTCCTGCGTATACCAGGAGCTTTCTATTGCACCGCAGCTGGATGTTGCAAAGAATCTGTTCATTGGGAATCTACCTATGAAGAGCGGAATGGTAGATCATAAAACATTATATCGCCGGTCTTCAGAGATTTTATCGGAATTAGGGATGGAGATTTCTCCGAAGACAATCGCCGGAGATCTGTCGGTGGGACAGCAGCAGATGATTGAGATCGGCCGGGCGCTGACGCGGAATGCTCGGGTGATTATTATGGATGAGCCGACTTCATCATTGTCTGAATCTGAGACAGAGACCTTGTTTGGCGTAATTAAAAAATTGACAGAAAAGAACATCGCTGTGGTGTATATCTCTCATAAACTGGATGAGGTCATGTATCTTTCGGATCGAATTACGGTTATTCGAGATGGAAAGAACATTATCAGCAAAAATAAGGATGAGATTACACAGGATGAATTGATTGCCAATATGATTGGCCGTCCTCTGCAAAACCTGTATTTAAAAGAATCCGCTGAGTTTGGCGAAACCATGCTGGAAATTAAAAATTTAAGCCGTAAAGGCGTATTTGAAGATATTTCTTTTTCGGTGCGAAAGGGCGAGGTGCTGGGCTTTTTTGGGTTGGTAGGCGCTGGACGCAGTGAAATTATGCGAGCTATTTTTGGTGTAGATAAGTATAACTCCGGTGAAGTGATTTTGGATGGTAAGAAGCTTCGAGGAGGAGATCCGGTTGCGGCAATCAAGGCTGGTATTGGTTTCTGTACCGAGGACCGAAAAAAAGAAGGCTTGGCGCTGAAACTCTCAATTTTATTGAATATGACCTTGGTTCGGTTGCCGTTGTTGTCCCGGCTGGGCGTCATTAAGCGAAAGGAACAGAAAGCTGCGGCGGATACCTATATGGAGTCTATTTCGATAAAAGCACCGTCTGTCTATCAGCTGGTGGGCAATCTATCAGGTGGAAATCAGCAAAAGGTCGTTGTGGCAAAGTGGCTGATGATGAATCCGAAAGTGCTTATAGTAGATGAACCTACCCGCGGCATTGATGTTGGATCAAAGTCCGAGATCTATGGCCTGTTGTCGGATCTTGCAAAACAGGGAATGGCAATCATTGTAGTTTCTTCTGAGATTGAAGAAATTATGGGAGTTTGTGATAGCGTAGTCACGATATTTGAAGGGAAAAAGACGGCTCAAATGGAGATTACGCCGGAATTAACGCGAGAAAAGGTTTTAGCTTGCGCATTGGGGAAGACAAATGCTGTAGGGGATGGAAAGGGGGCGATAGCCCAATGAGTGAAAAGAGCACGAGAACGGC
>CABRZL010000123.1 GCA_902475435.1 uncultured Eubacteriales bacterium
TGGTTTTGAATTGAGTGCTTATGGAGGTAAAAATATGATGTATCGGACAGAATTAGTAGAAGGAATTACCGTGGAAAATGTAACAGAGAAAATCAATGCAAAAATAGAAGAAATGGAAAAGGAAAGCTATCGACTTGTTACGATGTCTTTTTGGGGAACCGAAAGAGCTGTACTGGTTTTCAAAAAAGGGTTAAAGGGTAGTTTGCTTTAACACATAGTTTGCTTTTGAACTGTCGTCTATGGTGCGTTGACAGACTGGTAATCTCGACTATTCGTTAAAGGACTTTATTGTGGACTGTTCGAGCAAGCCATTGGGCTTTGAGGTGACAAATATGAAAGTATTGGTTAGTGCTTGTATTATGGGAGAGAACTGTAAATATAATGGGAAAAACAACAAAAATTCAGCAGCTATCCATTTTTTAAAAGATAAAGAAGTGATTTCTATCTGCCCGGAAGTATTAGCAGGAATGGAAACTCCCAGACCCTGCGCAGAAATTGTGAATGGGAGAGTAGTTGATGAAAACGGAAATGATGTTAGTTTAGAATATAATAAGGCAGTGGCAGTTGCATTATCGAAAATTCAGAATGAAGAGATTGATTTAGTTATATTACAATCCAGAAGCCCTACCTGTGGTGTTAATCAGATATATGATGGTAGCTTCACTGGAAAGTTAGTTTCTGGAATGGGTTTGTTTGCAAAGGCATTAAAACAAAAAGGATATCATGTCATTGATGTTGAAGAAATATAAGTTTACCATTTTTCATTTGTTGAGGGATAAGGTTCCTAACGCATTAAGGCTGCATTTTTATATTCGCCTGATGCAAATGTCAATGGGAGCATGAGCGACTATATCATAGAATATTATTTTTTTCACGGAGGCTGATATGAAAGAAAAAATATTGATAATAGAAGATGATCCGTTGATACGGAATGAATTGAAAACGCTGCTGCAAAGCAATGGCTATGAAGCGGCGGCTCCGGAAGATTTTTCTGATGTGATTGATCGGATCAAAGCCGAACAGCCACACTTGATTTTGCTGGACATCAAACTGCCGGGGACCAGTGGCTTTTCTCTCTGCACCGAGATTCGCACATTTTCCGAAGTGCCAATCATCTTTGTGACAAGCTGCAACACGGATATGGACGAGCTGAATAGCATCATGCTGGGTGGAGACGCTTTTATCACGAAGCCCTATAACACAGCAATCCTGCTTGCGAAAATTGCTTCTCTGCTGAAGAAAGCCTATCCCGCACAGCAACGGGAGCAGATCGTCTATGGAGATGCGGTGCTGCATCTGGAATCCAGCAGTTTGGACTATAATGGACGGAGCGTAGAACTTACTAAGAACGAATTGAAAATTCTCTATTACCTGTTCAGGAACGGTGGAAAAATCTGTTCTCGTGGAGATATGATTGAGTATTTGTGGGACAATCAGTTATATGTGGATGACAATGCTTTGAGCGTCAATATCAACCGCATCCGGGAAAAACTTGTGGGCATCGGCCTGACGGATTTTATTAAGACAAAGCACCGACAGGGGTACACGATATGAACAGCAGACGATATTGGAAAAACAGGCTGCCATTTCTGCTGACGAACCTTGTTTGTATGGCTGCACTCACTGTATTTCTGCTGGTGTGCGGAAATTCGGTTTCCGCAGTATTATTGATCCTGATCGTATGGGCATTGGTTTTGCTGACAGGACTTATCCTCACTTACTGGAAACGAAAGCGGCAGATGAAAAAACTTCTGGATATGGCGGAGCAGCTCTCCGAGAGATACCTTATTTCCGAAGTGATGGAGCTGCCGGAACAGGCTGAGGATCAGGTTTACTATCAGCTTTTGAAAATGGCTGGAAAATCCATGTTGGAGCAGATCGGGGAGGTCGAGCGGGAACGCCTGGAGTACAAGGAATACATTGAACAATGGATTCACGAAATCAAAACGCCCATTACTGCCATGAAACTTCTATGTGAAAACCATCGGATGGACTGGACAAAAGAACTTCTGCTGGAACTGGAAAAGACCAACCGCTTTACCGAACAGGCTCTTTATTATGCCCGCAGTGAGCATACAGAGAAAGATTATTCTGTCCGGGAAATGGCACTGTCCCAAGTGGTGCATCAGGCGATTGCAGATAATAAATATCTGCTGCTCCAAAGTGGTATGCGTCTGGAAGTGGAGGAAATGCAGGACACGGTTTATTCAGATGAAAAGTGGGTGCGCTTTATTCTGAACCAACTGATTGCCAATGCGGTCAAGTATCGTACGGAACAGCCGGTTCTCCGCATTTCTACTCATAAACGGCAGGATCAGGTTGTTCTTGTCGTGGAGGACAATGGAATCGGGATTGCTGCGTCCGATCTGCCCCGTATCTTTGAAAAGGGATTTACCGGTCAGAATGGTCGTATGGTCCAGCAGTCCACAGGCATTGGCCTGTACCTATGCAAACGGCTTTGTGAAAAGCTGGGCATTGGCATTACGGCGGAGTCGTCGGAACATGGCACAGCAATTTCCCTTTCTTTTCATATTAACTGTTTGATTCATGAAGTGCAGAGCTGAGAACCGTTCTGCACTTCTTACATTTTTGTTAGAACTTTGTAAGAAAACTTGATACAAACGAAGCCGCTCTTATTTTACAATAGAGATCAGAGGTGATAACAATGAAAGAAATTTTGAAACTGGATCATATCCAAAAATATTACGGAAATGGCGGGAATGTTACAAAAGCAATTCAGGACATCAGCTTTTCCGTTCAAGAGGGAGAATTTGTAGGAATCATGGGAGCATCCGGTTCCGGCAAGACCACCCTGCTCAACTGTATTTCCACCATTGATATGGTCAGTGCGGGACATATCTATCTGGATGGAACCGATGTGACGGAAATCAATGAAAAACAGATTGCCCGGTTTCGCCGGGAAAATCTTGGATTTGTGTTCCAGGATTTTAACCTGCTGGACACGCTGACCATTTCGGAAAACATAGCCCTGGCGCTGACCATCAACAAGGTTCCCGCAGGCGAGATTGATGGGCGGGTGCGGGAAATGGCCGGAAAGCTGAATATCACGGATATTCTGGATAAGTACCCCTATCAGGTGTCCGGCGGCCAGAAGCAGCGGTGCGCCTGTGCCAGAGCCATTATCAACCAGCCTAAGCTGATTTTGGCGGATGAACCCACCGGTGCGTTAGACAGTCACTCGTCCCAGATGCTGCTTTCTACGATTCAGAGTATCAACGAAGATCTCGGAGCCACGATCCTGATGGTGACACACGACGCTTTCTCGGCAAGCTACGCCAATCGCATTCTCTTTTTGAGGGATGGCGCGATCTTCACGGAAATCCGTAAGGGTGGTGATTCCCGCAGGACTTTCTTTGAAAAAATCCTGGATGTCCTCACCATGATGGGAGGGGGCATGAATGATGTACGCTAAACTGGCACTTCGCAATGTCCGCCGAACAGCCAGAGATTACTTGATTTATGTGGTTACACTGGTTTTGTCGGTTGGAATGTTTTATGGATTCTTTTCTCTGGTAAGTCCCTATTACAATGCGACACTTCCCGTACCCATCCATTTAGATGTACTGAAGAAAATGATGCGGATCGCGGTACCATTGGTGGGACTTTTTGTAGTATTTTTGATGTCCTATGTTAATTCCTATATGCTTCGGCGTAAACAGAAGGAATTTGCGATTGAAACGATTATTGGGATGGAGCAGAAAACAGTTGCCTTCTTATTCTTTTTGGAAACTTCTGTTATGGGAGCTGCTGCGATTTTATTAGGTGTACTGTTGGGAATGCTGCTTTCTCAGATTATCAGTGTGATTGTTGTTCAATCTTTCGGTGAGAATTACCATTTGCATTTGTCTCTGTTTCCGGACACTTTTCTTGGAACTGTTATCTTTTTTGGTGCGATTGTACTTTTGCTGGGAATTAAGAACCTGTTTGCTGTACGAAAACTGAAAATCATTCAGATGTTGCAAAATAGCCAGAAAGGTGTAGAAAATATTCCTTTAACGAGGCAGGTTGGGAAGTGGGTGGTGGTCTGTACCGCAGTTTCAACTGTGATCCTTGGGATGATGGCTGCTCTAAGCTGTTTGGTTTTACATTATCCGGCAGCTCTTTTCAGGGTATTGTTTCTGACTTTCCTGGCTGCTGGCTTTTTGGTATCAGCTGTGTTTTTCTTTCTTGCCGGCAGAAAGAAAAGAGATGGAAGTGGTCCGCTAATGGCACTCACAATTTTTGGAGCTGCTGAAGGGATTGCTCTTTTGGTTCTTTCCCCGCTTTTTGATTCGTTGGTACGCCAAAGAATAGCGATACAGGCGTATTTGACGATGCCACCAGTCTTTGCACTATTGCTTCTTGTATTTTCCTTGATTGCTTTTTTTAGCAATCTTACTTGGTGGCTATCAAAAATGATTCGTAAGCCTTCTGCCAGATACTATCGGAATCTGTTCTGGCTTGGGCAAATCAAGAGTAGAATGGGAACCAGTTCCAAGACGATGGGGGTCATCTCCTGCGTCCTGACAGCAGCTCTGGTCCTCTTTTCCTATCTTCCCGTTCTGGCGCTTCGGATTCAATCGTACCAGCTCGCTCTTTCTGTATACGATGTGCAGGTAGGGACGATGTACCGGGCAGAAGAATCTTTGTTACCAACAGGGACTCTGGACTATGATGCGATTACCGACTATCTGGAACAAGGGGGATACTCTGTAACTGGAAAGGCGCAGGGAGAGCTTTACTTCCTTGCGAATGAGGATATTGGTAACGGGCAAAAGAAAATTCCGTTTCTTGCGGTTTCGTTATCTGACTATAATGAATTGAGGGCGTTGTCTGGTCTGGAACCGGCTGTGTTGCCCAATGATACATTTGGGGTTTCTTGGAACCGGGAAGCAGTAGAAACGGAGATGCAGGAAATTGACCGAAATATCCGTCAGATCCAAGTGAATGGCATTGTTCTTAATAAGGCCCAGGACGCCGACTTTCAGGATTCGATAGGAATTAACCTGTTTACCAGCAGGACAAAAGCGGTTTATGTTTTGCCGGACGTAGCTATCTCAGACCTTCGGATTGCGACCACATTTTATTCTGCAAATACCGATAAGCCTTTAACTTATGAATTTGCAAAACAATTTGAAGAAAATATGGGCACATATCAGAGAGAACTTGGGAATTTCCCGCCGGAGTCTGCATTTATTCGTTTGAATACCTTACAGTCCAATGAGGGTATTTCAAATATGCTGTTATTGTCACTGATTGGCACTTATGCGGCGCTTGTGTTGTTAGTAAGCAGTTTTACTATGTTATCGGTGCAA
>CABRZL010000124.1 GCA_902475435.1 uncultured Eubacteriales bacterium
GCAAGTGCCTGGCCAATTGGCCAGGCACTTGCGTTTAGTCCCTTTGACGCTTCCGCCGCAACCAAATACAAACTATTTCCTCTACCAGCCCTAACATTACTGCCGGAAATACAATATCCACTGTTTTTGTCTGATACAGTATCAGCACCACCAACAGCAAAACCGGAAATACAAACCCTTGGATCTTCCAGACAAATGCTAACGGGTGTCCTTGTTTGCTGGCCAAACGGAGTCGTAAAATAGCTGCCGCAAATGCCAGCACCACAAGAAGTCCCAGCAAAATTATATCAGTTGTTTTCATCTATGTGATCCACCCTTTTTAAAAGATCCGATCTCCATTTTCTACTGGTTCTGTCAACTGGAGCAACACTACTCCTTGCTTTGATTCAGAACCCAGCACACGCACCTCACTCTTTACGGAACCAATATGCATAGGGTTGAGATTCACACAACACACCACTTGTCTTCCTACCATCATTTCGGGGGTATACAATTCCGTGATTTGTGCAGACGAGGTTTTGATTCCTAATTCCGGTCCAAAATCGATTTTTAATCCATAGGCCGGATGTCGTGCCTTCTTATTCACAGTCGCTTCTAACACTGTCCCCACGCGCATTTCCACTTGATCAAACACTTCTACAGGAATCATTTATCTACACCCTTTGTATTGATTTTGTATATCATACCACAATCAAACCAAATAGTACAATGTTTCCCCAAATTTTATTGCAAAACGCCTTGCACCAGTCTTTCTATTTTTGTATAATGAATACAGTTTATAGTTTTGGAGGCTTTCCATGAACCGAATAGACAAAATCAATTACTACCTGGACATTGCACAAACTGTACTAGAACGTTCTACATGCCTTCGGCGGCATTATGGCGCCATTATTGTCCGCAATGACGAAATTGTTTCCACCGGATACAACGGGGCCCCCAGAGGCCGTATCAACTGTACCGAACTTGGCTATTGTGTACGACAGCAGTTAGACATTCCCAGCGGACAGCGATATGAATTATGCCGTTCCGTTCATGCCGAGGCCAATGCAATTATTTCTGCCGCACGGAGTGAATGTATCGGTGGAACCTTGTATCTCTGTGGAAAAGATGCTGTCACTGGTGAATTGCTTCGCGATACAACCTCATGTTCTATGTGCCGCCGGAACATCATCAATGCCGGGATTGCCCAGGTCATTATTCGAAATACGCCCACAGAATATACGATAGTGGATGTAGAGGACTGGGTGAAACATGACGAATCCATTCAGGGCCTTAGCTGCGGAGCAAAAGAGCCCAGACCAGTCGGAACATAAGCCAGACAGTCCTGTCTGATTGACAGTTCTGAAAATTCACACTTGCATTTTTTATATGTTGTGGTATAATATTTTCTGCATATGGAATATGCGCCAGTGGCTTAATGGATAGAGCATCGGATTCCGGTTCCGAGGGTTGGGGGTTCGAGTCCCTTCTGGCGTACCAATGCAAAATCCGCTGAAAGCATTAGTAAGTACAATGCTTTCAGCGGATTTCTTTTATGTTCTCTAACTTGTCCGAATCGCTACTTTAATCACGCCGTCATGGCGATTTTCAAACAACTTATATGCTGCTTCAATCTGGTGCAACGGATACGTATGAGTAATCAGCGGCGTAGTGTCTATTTTTCCCTTTTCAATCAGTTCCAATGTTTTCGCGCAGTTACAGCCATCTACTCCACCAGTTTTAAAAGTCAGATTTTTTCCGTACATTTCTGGCAACGGCAGGATTTGCGGCTCATCATAAAGCGCCACCACAGTGACCGTTGCATTGGGCCGAGCGCATTCCCATGCCATACGGAACGACTCTCTGCTTCCGGCCACCTCCAGCACCACATCTGCACCACCGTGATCACTGCACGCAAGAACCTGATCCATCAATTCGTCTGGTGTTGTAGTTAAAACTTCCGGATAGTGCCGACGCACAAACTCAAGGCGTATCCTATCTATATCACAAACAATAATACACTTCGGCTTTTGTAAGCGCACACATTGCAGAGTGCAGATACCTGTGGGGCCGGCACCAATAATAAGTACTGTATCTTCTTGCTTGATACCAGAAATCTGAGTTGCCCAGTAACCGGTGGCCAGTATATCCCCCACAAAAAGCGCTTGTTCATCGGACACACTGTCTGGAATCCGATTTAATCCCTGATCTGCATACGGCACACGAACATATTCTGCCTGCCCTCCGTCGATACGGCATCCCAAAGCCCAGCCTCCATTTTGGTCGGTGCAGTTGTTAACCCAACCGTTTTTACAGAAAAAGCAAGTTCCACAAAAAGTCTCTACATTGACGGTCACTCGATCTCCGGGTTTGACAGTGGCAACAGCAGAGCCAACCGCTTCCACTACCCCCACCATCTCATGGCCCACCGTGATTCCCGGTATCGCCCGCGGTACAGAACCATGCTTAATGTGCAAATCACTCGTGCAAATACTACCCAATGTTACCCGCACAATGGCATCCCGGTCATTCTGTAAAACAGGCTTTGGTTTCTCCCTCAGTTCAAACAGACCTTGCTTCACATAGGTATACGCCAGCATAATCAAGCCTCCGTTATCATAACTACCTTTATTATAGAAAGCAGCCAAAGGAAAGTCAATATTGTTGCTTTTCTACCCCTTTACCGATTGAGCAAGAAAACAGCAACAGCCGGCCCAACAAGGGACCGGCTGTTGCTGTAAGAAAAAGAGGAGAAAATACATGATATAATCTATGTTAAACAGGAGATGCAATGCGATTGCTTTCCTTTGATGATTTTATTTTAAATTATGAATTTTACAATGTTTTGAATAGTATGTAAATAGATTATGAAATCGGACTCTATTCATTACTCTCAAAGCAGAACATAAATCAACAATGATTCAGCCTCAGATTCCCTGTTTCAGCTGATACGCTTCCGTATATGAACGCATAAATTCCCATAACATTTCTGACGCCACGGGCATAATTTGGGCCCGTTTTTTCACCAAAAAAACACGGGACACATGTTCCGGATGGACAATCTTTCGATAAGCCAGTTTCTCACTGTTTGTAAATGTCTGTACAGATTCCGGACAAATTGCTACCCCCAAGTTTTTTTCAATGAGTCCGATGATAGAAGTCAAAGCGCCATAATGGCACAGCACATTGCGTTCTGTAAAGCCTTCACTGAACCAACTGATGATATCCTGCTGCAGTGTCTCCCGCATGGGAATAAATAGCGGAACCTGGCTGAGTGCATCCAGCGGCAATTCTGTTTCGCTGCTTCCAGGCAGAGAAAACTCTTTTCCACTGACTGCAATCCAGGGTTCGCTTCGCAAAAACAAACGATCGCACTGTTCCATATGAAAAGGCTCCCGGACAATTCCCACATCAATCAAATTTGTTTCCAGGCGACTTTGCACCTCATCTCCAGTTCCGGACCATATTTGAAACCGAATCCCCGGATATTTTTGGTGAAATCCTTCGAGCATGTCTGACAGAATACTGGCTCCACAGATCTCTGTTGTACCAATCGATACCAGACCATTTACCAGGGCGCTCATCTTTCCTAGCTGACGTTCCGTTTTTTCCATCAGATAGATAATTTCTTCTGCCTGCTGCTTTAAAAACCGCCCTTCGTCTGTCAAGGTAATCTGCCGTTTTCCACGAATAAAAAGTTTTACCTGAAGTTCTTCCTCCAACAGATGCATCTGACGACTCAGGGGCGGCTGCGCCATGCAGAGTTTTTCAGCTGCGCGAGTGATGTTTCCTGCTCTCACTACTTCAAGAAAGTTTCTCAGTACACGAATTTCCATATACCATACCTCATTTATATTGTATATCATATATTATAAATATTTTGATATATTTTTCAACTGTGCTATAATTGTGATAAATCGAAATATTGAATGTGAGGGTTATCATGAGACGCGAACACTCGTTGGAGCCAGCGATTCACTACACAATGTCTGTGATTGGTGGATTCATCACAACGTACGGCCTGCTAATGCGAAGCGATTTTTTCGGCGCTGCACAGACTTCAAATTTAATCTATCTTGTGAAAGATTTCTTAGGCCACAATCCGGGAGATATTATAATTCGGCTTGGTGCTTTGGCACTTTATATTTTGGCAATCGGACTAACGGTATATTTACCACATCGCTTTTCTGTCAACCTCAAGGCAATCAGTATCTGGATCGATATCGCCGCCGTATTTTTTATGGGTTTCCTGCCGGCACAGATGGACCCTGTTTTAGGACTCTATCCCATGTTTTTTGCTATGGCCTTCCAATGGTGCAGCTTTCGTGGCTATGGCGATTATACCAGTTCCAGTACTTTTTCTACCAACAACATAAGACAATGTGTTTCGGCTATTGTAAATTATAGAATGAAACGGGATCGCGCACAACGCAAAAAGGCAGGCTTTTATGGTTTAACTCTTTGCTCCTTTTATATTGGCGTACTGCTGAGTTTTCTATTATGTCCCGGATTAGGGGTCCGTGGAATTTGGCTGGCCTGGATTCCTCTGGCAGGTGCCTTGGTTTTGACGTACGTAGAACAACACAGCAACCTACCTCTACATCGTTTTCATCCCGCGCTCGTTGAAAAAAAGTAATAAATGGTATTTAGATCTCCTTATAAGTTATCTCTAAAAGCTATGCGCCTCCATATAGAGGCGCATAGTTTTTCTGAATATCCGAAGCTCTTTCCATTTATTTTATATATAAAGAAAACACATAGAAGTGAATGGTACGGATGCTTTGGGAGCAACGCTTTCATCGTTGATCTGAAATCTCAGGGTAAGCCATGAAATGAAAACCACATTTTCTGCACCCACAATCCCAGACAACGCTATAGTTTTAGGTGATCTGTAGCCGGATTATCAATAAGTTCTCCGTTTTTTGTAAATCGAGAACCATGACATGGACAGTCCCAAGAATGTTCACATGCATTCCATTTCAGTGCGCAGCCCAAATGCGAGCAGCGCTTTGTTGTGGGCGTTAACATGTTCATCGCAGTTTCCAATACATTAACCGCCAATTGCGGATGCAAAATCGTCCTTGAAGGGGAAAACACTTTTGCATATGGATTATCTTTTTCCTGAACTAAATCCGTTAAAATCATAGCTGCAGCCATAGACGAAGTCATTCCCCATTTATTAAACCCTGTCGCAACATACAAATCCGGCGTATTGGCCGAATATGGCCCAATATACGGCACATG
>CABRZL010000125.1 GCA_902475435.1 uncultured Eubacteriales bacterium
TAAAAAAGCAATTGATGTTCTGCAAACAAAAGTCGGCAGAGCGGAAGAAAAGATAGAAAAGGGGGAAACAGACGATGATTAAAGCCTATGTTTATGGTGACCGTACACAGCTTTCACCGCATTTTCGCTCTTCTGAATTTCAGTGCAAGTGCGGTAAAGCACATGACACGCTCATTTCTGATGAGCTGGTAAGTAAACTGGAAGAGCTGTATGCAAAGCTGAACTGTTCTAAAATCATTGTGACAAGCGGGTATCGCTGTGTTACCCACGACAAAAATGTAGGTGGAAGCGGAACAGGACAGCATACCAAAGGAACTGCTGCCGATATCTGCTGCTACGGACAGGACGGAAAACCTATCAGCAGTAAGGTTGTCTGCTGTACCGCACAGGATTTAGGTTTCGGCGGTATCGCAAACATTACTTCCGAATACATCTACACTCACGTTGATGTGCGTACCGGATATCGTTGGCTCGGTGATGAAACCGTAAATAACAATACGGTTACTGATGATTTTTACAAGTATTTCGGTATTTCAAAGACAGATAAACCACTGTCAAACGGCATTGACCTCAGTTGTCATAATGGCAGTATTGACTGGACAAAAGTCAAAGCGGATTTTGTGATTCTTCGTGCAGGCTACGGAAAAGAAACAAATCAGGTTGACAGCCGTTTTGAAGAATACTATGCAGGAGCAAAGGCTCATGGTATTCCTGTGGGTGCCTACTGGTACTCATACGCAATGAGCATTGAGGAAGCAATTCAGGAGGCAGATGTATTTATTTCCACAATCAAAGGTAAACAGTTTGAATATCCTGTGTTCTACGATGTGGAAGAGAATAAGCAGTTCGATCTCGGCAAGGAGAAGGTGTCTGCCATTATGCGAGCGTTCCTTGAAAGAGTTGAGGCAGCGGGCTATTTTGTCGGGCTGTACGGTTCGGCATCCTCTCTCACGACACATACCACCGATGACATCAAGAGCCGCTACACGATCTGGCTGGCACACTGGTGTAACCAGACGAATTACACCGGCGCATACGGTATCTGGCAGCATTCCGAGAAAGGCAGCGTGGACGGTATCAACGGCAATGTCGATCTTGACGTCGGCTATAAGGACTTTCCCACGATCATCAAGGCGAAGGGGCTGAATGGATACGGTAAGGAACTGAATCCGCCTGCGCCTGCTGCGGAGGACGGCATCACGGTTGAGGTCACGGTTGACGGAAAGAAGTACAGCGGAAAACTGAATAAGGCATAACACCAGCGCCCGTCGGGATTATTTCTCGGCGGGCGCATTTTTTTCGTCCAAACGCACCTCGATTCTGTAGTGGGATATGAAGGGGTTGACTTTCCCGGCTATCAATAGGAGGTGCTATTATGGAACAGCAGAAAATCATTGATGAGATCAACTACTACAAGGCGCAGGCAATCACGGAACTGCTCTACGCCAGTGGTATGATTACATTTGACGAGTATGACAAATTAACGGACTTGAACCGCCGATCTTTCTCTCCCTTGTATGCGGACTTATTACCGAAAACGCTTGAAAAACCAGCCACTCAGAGTTAATATTGTATACTGACAAAGGAGGGAAAAACAATGAAAATCAAGAAAATTGAAGCACAGCCGCAAGAGGTAAAAAAGCTCCGCGTAGCAGCCTACTGCCGTGTTTCAACTGACAATGACGATCAGAAGGAAAGCCTTGAAGCACAGAAAGCACATTATGAAACGTGGATCAAGAGACATTCCAACTGGGATTTTGCCGGGATATTTTATGATTTTGGCATTACCGGAACAAAAGCAGATGTTCGTGACGGATTGCAGGCGCTGATGTATGAATGCTGTATCGGACGCATCGACGAAGTCGGTGAGCCGCTTCTCTCGAAACACCACGGACTGCCTGTCGCTGGTGCGAGAGCTGCTTTCTTACAACATCCCGGTTTACTTCGAGAAAGATAATCTGGATACCGGGAGCATGGAGAGCGAACTGATCTTATCCATTATCAGCGGAATGGCGCAGGATGAATCGGAGTCCATTTCCAAGAACGTTAAATGGACGGTGCAGAAGCGCATCGAAGCCGGAAAGTATAAATTCGGTTATCCGCCATACGGGTACGGACGCGATGAAAACGGCATGATGGTGATAAACCCGGAGGAAGCAAAACACGTTCGTCAGATCTTTGATTGGGCGCTCAGCGGTATCGGCACATTTAAGATCGCACATATGCTCGAAGAACAAGGTGTTCCGACACGAAAGGGCAGCGCTTGGGCAGCATCAACAGTTAAGGGTATTCTCACGAACGAGAAATACTATGGTGCAGCAATGTTTCAGAAGACCTACACCGACAGCAGATTTAAGCGACATCGCAATCACGGTGAAGCCGACAGCTACTTTGTTTCCGGGCATCATGAAGCTATTGTCAGCGAGGAAGAGTTCCATAAAGTGCAGGAGATCATAGAAATGCATATTAAAGAAAAGTGCATCGTGCGAGGTACCGGAAAGTACAACAACCGGTATCTGTTCTCTGGCATCATTACCTGCGGAGAATGCGGCGATACTTTTAAGCGGCAGACGATTTCCAGCGGAATAAGCTGGTGCTGCAAGACGCATTTGAAAAACAAAGCGAAATGCTCCATGATGTTTATCCATGAGGAATCATTCAAGGCGGCGTTTGTTACGATGCTCAATAAGCTGGTCTTTGGCAGCAAGCAGGTGCTTTACCCTTATTATGAGATGCTCCGGATTACCAATTCTGACGAGAATATGCAGCGGATTCAGGGAATGAAGCAAGAGCTGCAGCGTTATGCAGAACGGAAAGATACAATCCGTCAGCTTCGCGCAAAGGGTATCATCGACAGTGCGGTCTATAATCAGGAGATCGGCAACATAGATAAACAGTGTGAGGGATTAAGGTCAAAGATAACCGCGCTGCAGCAATCCGATGCAAGCGCGGTGCTCAGCGAGACGGAAGCACTTCTGAGGTTTAGCGATTCTGCCGGGATGCAGACCGAGTTCAGTGAACAGCTTTTTGCATCCTTTGTTGAGCGTATCATCGTGTACACAAGGAAAAGCGTCGGATTCAAGCTGAAATGCGGACTGACTTTGAAGGAGGAATTATGTACGGATACAAAATAGAAAACGGGACAATCGTTGTTGTAGAAGATGAGGCGGATATCATCCGCAGCATTTTCAAGAATTATCTGTCTGGTATGAGTATGCGAAAGGCAGCAGATGCAACTGGTGTTAATTTTCCGCATAGCACCGTGAAAAAGATCATCCGGCAAAAACGGTATATCGGGAACGAATTCTATCCTGCGATTATCGAAAAGGATGTATTCGCAAGAGCCAACGGTGAACTGCTCCGCAGAGCTTCTAAGCATTGCAGTGGAAAGCGCCTGAAAGAGCCGCCGATTTTCACCGAGTTCAAAATGTTTGTGCCGAAGCAGCAGTTCAGTGATCCGGTTCAGCAAGCAGAATACATCTATAGTCTGATCGAGGTGAAACGATGAATGTTATAAAAATACCTGCAAAGCCGCAGAAAGGCAATGCGGCAGCGAAGGAGGAAGTGAAGCGCCTGCGGGTGGCAGCATACTGCCGTGTCTCAACGGACAACGAGGAGCAGGCTTCCAGCTACGAGGCGCAGATCCAGCATTATGAGGAATACATCAAGACGAATCCGGAGTGGGAGTTCGTCGGGGTGTATGCGGATGAGGGTATCAGCGCAACCTCGACCAAGAACAGAGAACAGTTTAACGCCATGATCGAGGACTGCAAAAGAGGGCTGATCGATATGATTCTGACCAAGTCAATCAGCCGATTTGCCCGCAACACTGTTGATTGCCTGAATTATATCCGTTTGCTGAAAGGCATGAATATCCCTGTTTTCTTCGAGAAGGAATCAATCAACACAATGGATGCTAAGGGCGAGGTGCTGCTTACCATAATGGCATCGCTGGCACAGCAGGAATCGGAGTCGCTCAGCAAGAATACGAAAATGGGAATCCAGTACCGCTTCCAGCAGGGGAAAGTGATGGTGAATGCCCGAAACTTCCTCGGCTATGACAAGGACGAGTCGGGGCATCTGATCATCAATCCGGCAGAGGCTGAGATCGTCAAGCGTATCTTCCGGGAGTATCTTGAGGGCGCAAGCTGTCAGAAGATCGCCAGAGGGCTGGAGCGTGACGGTATCCGCACCGCAAGGGACAATCCGCGCTGGCACGACAGCACCGTCCGGAAGATACTGGAGAACGAGAAGTACATGGGTGACGCGCTCCTGCAAAAGACCTACACCATAGACTTCCTGAACAAGAAGCGTGGCAAGAACAACGGCACTCTGCCGCAATACTACATCGAGGACGACCATGAAGCGATCATCCCGAAGGATATATTTCTGAGAGTGCAGGAGGAAATGGCGAGGCGGAGCACCGAGAACAGCAGGAAACGCCGGTTCAGCTCCAATCACGCTTTTTCGCAGATCGTTTTTTGCTCTGAGTGTGAGGAAATCTACAAACGGCTGCACTGGAATAATCGCGGAAGTAAGTACATCGTCTGGCGCTGTTCGAGCCACCTGCACGAGAAAAAGACCTGCAATTCACGGACAGTCAGGGAGGACGTTTTGCAGGATGCCTTTCTGGAAGCGGTCAATCAGATCGTTGGAAACAGCCGGGAATACCTGAAAATACTGCAGCAGAACCTTGAGCTTGCGATCAAGCAGGTGAATCCGGCTTCTGTTGAGTACCTTGACGCACGAATGGAAAACCTTCAACGTGAGCTGATCGACCGAACAGAGCGTCACGAGAACTACGACGATCTGGCAGAAGAAATCCTGCGCCTTCGGCAGCTTCGGGAGCAGACGGTGATGGACGATGTATCGAAGGCAGAATACCAGAGCCGTATCAAGGAACTACAGGCGTTCATTCAGTCCCAGCCGAAACGCCTGACCTTTGACGATACACTGGTAAAGCATCTGCTGGCAAAAATCACGATATTTCCGGAGCATCTGCTGTTTGAGTTCAAGTCCGGCGTAAATATCACGATCGAAAAGTGAATAGATAGAGCGAACCCCGCGTCACTGGTGATTCAGTGGAGCGGGGCTGTTTTTATTCTTCCTCGACCATAACGGTCATTCTGTGATCTTTTGTGCCTTATGGTAGTTTACTTCGTCAATGATTTTCTGCTGTTCC
>CABRZL010000126.1 GCA_902475435.1 uncultured Eubacteriales bacterium
TCTTCGACGATGGACGCCACATAGATATCGCCGTAATGTTTCAGATCATGGAAAAGTTAACACACCCCTTGGGTCATCCCAAGGGGTGTGTTAACTTTAAGTGTAATGGTTAACATCTTTCCTCCTTCGTTTCAATCTGTTCTGATGCCCCGAACCAGCAGCCGGTGGCTGTTGACGGTGACAGAGACGCAGGTGACCAGAGGCACATAGTCCTTTTCCTCCACAATATTTAGGTCTGATCCACGGTGTAGGTCATGGTTTTGTTGTATGCGTGGATATAGAAAATGTCCCCCAACTCCAGCTTGGGAAGTTCGGTAAACAACCTGGCGTTGATTGCCGGGACCTTTTTCTACATCCGGTTCTGGGTTGACCATGGGACTTGGCTTCGGCGTCTACGATGTGTCCGGCTCAGTTCTGCCTGTTCTTTCCTGGGACTCCGGGCTGCTTTTCAGTACGGACCCGGGAGATTCCGTGTCCGTCTGCACTTTCTCAAAATGCCTGGTGGCCTCCTGAGTAAGGGTCTGCATAGGCGGCAGAAAAGTTGGGAGACTGTTTCGGAAACAAATATAGAAGCAGTTTCTGTGCTTCTACAGTCGGCGTATCCATCTCCGGCAATTCCGGGGTGAATTTCACCGTTGGGGGCTTTGGTGTTTCCACCCAAATCGCCTGCAGCTCCGGCTCTGATTTGGGCTGAACCTGTTTTAGTTTCACTGCTTTGGTGATGTTGACCCTCTATTTATCATGAGGTCGGCCAAGAGTTCCAGGATATTTTAAAGAAATATTACTAGGATTGCTTTTAAGATTTTCTCGTCAAAATCCGACGCAGTCCCTCGGCCAGTGCATTGATTTCTTCAAAGGTATTGTAAAATGCCGGAGAGACTCGCAGTGTATAAGGGATACCCAGAGCCTGGTGCAAAGGCTGTGCGCAGTGGTTTCCGGACCGCAGGGCGATACCCAATTGGTCCAGCAGCGTTGCTGCTTCAAATGGTTCTACCCCATCAATTGTAAAGGCCAGACATCCCTCTCTTGGTGCAGTTCCACAAATGCGGATGCCCGGGATTTCCAATAGCAGCGACTGTGTATGTTTCAATAGTGCGGTTTCATGGTCCTGCCAACCTTTTGGGAGGGTTTTCCGATATTTTATAATTGCCGATAGTCCCACTGCGCCAGATATATTGGGCGTTCCGGCCTCCAATGTAGGAAGAAACGTCGTTTTATTTTTTGTAACAGTGTCAACCATACCGCCGCCGAAAACCATTGGCTGTAAGGGTTCCTTACAGTATAGCAGCCCTACTCCGAAGGGCCCGCCCAGCTTGTGAGCGGAGCAGACAAAGAAGTCGCAGTCTAACTTTTTTACGTCAATCTTCCGATGACAGACTGACTGTGCGCCATCCACTAGAACGTGGATGCCCCGGCTGTGCGCCAGGGTTACGATCTTCTCAACAGGCGTTACAGTTCCCAATACATTAGAGCAGTGGGTTACTGCCAGCAGTCCTATGTCTTTTGTCAGCAGATGATCCAGAATTTCCATATCCAGTGTACCATCCTGTAAAACCGGGCATACCCGGAAAGGTCTCCCTTGCTGCTGACACAGCTGCTGCCAGGGTACAAAGTTGGAGTGGTGTTCTAGTGCCGTGGTGACTATGCCCCCCCTATTCCGGGAGAATGCCATTGCCACTCGATTAATGCCGTCAGTAGTACCGGAGGTAAAGGTGATCTGTCCCGGTTGTGCGCCCAAAAATTCAGCGCAAACCACCCGGGCATGCTCATAGGCATCGGTACAATAGCTGGAGAGACTGTGAATTCCTCGATGGACATTGCCCCGGCATCGATCGATTTCCTGCACTGCATCCAAAACACTCCTAGGCATCTGTGCTGTGGCAGCATTATCCAGGTAGATTAGTCTATGACCATGCACAGTTTGGGACAGTGCTGGAAAGTCTAACCGAACTGTTTTTACGTCAAAATTTGTATTTTCGTTGGTGCCTTGGAAGGTCGAAACTGCACAGGATGTGTTCCGGTTTTGTCCGCAGATAAAATGCGTTAATTCCGTCACAGTGGTGATATTAGCAAATTCCTCCGGCGTCATGGTCACGTCAAAAATCTTTTGCACTGCCTTCATCAGCAGAATCTTTTTGGTGATGACAGATGACGCCCCGGCGCAGGAACGGGAGATTTCTACCGGGTCTATGCCCATGCGTTTCAATTCCAGCATATGCCGGAGACTGATGTCCGCCAGGTCCAGTAGCTTGTCACTGCTACACATCTCGCGAGTCAGTCCAAAACGATCCCGGATATACCCCATAACTAGTGGATAAACTGTATCAAACTCCCGATGTTTCAAAGTCCGGTAGGCATCCGCATACCAAGTGAGATCGTGGGATGTGCTTTTCGGCCGGATTAAGATATCTTCTTTGGATTTCATTACGCTGTGATGACTTCCAGCCCAAGATGGCGGCCCAGTGCGCAAACCTGGTCAAAGCAGTCACCATATACCAGGGGCACATGGTTGCCCACTTCCAACTGTTTCTGGAAAAAGTCGTTTCCGTCTTTTACCCGGAAGAACACTCCCTCGGAGCAGGAGTAATCGCCAAAGCCTACGCCGCCGACGATTTCACCCTTTGAAACGAACAGTTTGGAGCAGTCCGGAGAGATGCGGCACATGGTAATGGTCTGTCCTATGTCTTGATTGAAGTCATAACGGAGCGTAACACCAAAGCCGCTGGCGGCAAAGGGACGGATTGCATAGGGTGCCTTGGGGGCATCCCAGCCCTGCATATTCCGGCGGGGGACAGCATGCCATGTGAGGATCACATTGTCTGGATCTGCCTTCACCACATCCATACACTTGTCGTTGATATCTGTATGGAAGAATGGGGAAAGGCCGTAACGGCCCGTGGCAATGGCCTTGGCATCGTGGGTAGTGTTGCCCATATAGGCGGGCTTATCTGCCAAAGTGGATAGGATTGCAATGGACAGGCAGGCGGGAATGTCATACTCGCAGGCCGAGGGGATACCATTTTCACCCAGTAGAGAATGGGTCAGGCAGAAAGTCATGTGTTCCTCATTGAGCCGACGGGTAGCACAGGCATCGGGACAGGGAACTGCAAAGGCGTTACAGCCGTAATAGTCCAGCATCTTTTTCACCGTGATGTAGAACCGCCCTGAGTTTAGAACCTCTTCCCGGCTCATGTCGCATTCCACGGCATTTCCCATTAGATCATCCGCAAGTGCCTCTATCTCCTGTACATCATCATCAGTTGGATTCAAGGCTGCTCGGCCAGGGAGAGTGTAATTCTCTCCGGACTTGCCAATGTGGGTTTGATCTATCAGCTCATGGAGGTTCACAAAGGTAAACTGCGTTCCCAATTTATCGGTGACATGTTCCAGACTTACAAAATTACCCATATCGCTGATAGAGCGAGTGGTTCCGAAGCGTGCGGCACAGAGTACCCGAGTTTCTCGAAGCATTTTTGTCACCCGCAGTACCTCTAGAAAATCTACGGTCTCCTTCCAGGTGCGGTATGCATAGCTGCTTAGACCTCTGGCCCGGGTAGAGGCAATGAGAATGGTCTGCATACACTGGGGACCAGGGATGGTGATGATGGGCTTTTCAGCCTTCTGCATAAAATCAATGATCAAATCACTGAGCCGTCCCATGGGGCCAATCAGGTAGATATCTACTTGATCCCGGTCCTTCAACATATCCGCCATGATCTTGGGCGTCACCAGAAATTCCTCGTTCCGATCCACCCAGATAGGTTCCATAACATGAAAGTGCGGACTCGCCAAATTTTCAGCAATTTCCTCCCGGGCGCCTTTTATCAGCTCTGCGTTTGCCATATCGTCAAATTCCTTTGTCAATTCAAAGCCTTTACCCATACGGCAGGGGCCTTCAAACACATAGTCATGGTGCAGCGTCACCAAAATGGGACAGATATTCAGCTTTACGTCTTTTCCAAGATGAATCATAAGTCATACCTCCTGATTGTTTCGATTCTTTGTATAATTTTATTATATCGGGCAGCTGGAACAAAGTAAAACAATTCTCCTTCCTATTTACAATATATTGTTGTTTATATATAATCATATAATGGAGATATTTACACCAAAACATTGTATATCCTTTAGCTTTTATGGGACATTAAGGGGGTGTAGGCCTATGCTATACCAACGTATCCGTAGTTTTTTGGAGGTGGCAAGCTGCCTGAGCTTTTCAACAGCGGCGAGCAATCTCTACATCAGCCAACAGGCGGTGACGAAGCAGATTGCTGCCCTGGAGCAGGAGTTAGGGATCAAGCTGTTTTACCGTACAACCAGACAGGTAACCTTAACACCTGCGGGCAGTCTCCTCCGAGATGATTTTATCCAGATCAATCGCCAGATCAGTGACAGTATCCGCCGAGCCAGAGAGCTGGAGGCCTCTGGGAAATCACTTCTTCGTGTAGGTTTTCTTTCCGCACTGTCTCGAAAGGATATTATTTTGCCAGTGACGGACTATCTGATGCAAAGCTATCCCAACATGGAACTTGATATTCAACTCATGGACTTTGTGGTATTACGAAACAGCCTGTTGGACAACAAATTAGACTTCTGTGTGACAACCTCCAATGACTGGAGGCTCTGGCCTGGCGTTCAGACTACCGTGTTGCAGAAAAAACAGTTTCAGGTGGTTTATTCCCTTCGGCACCCTTTAGCGCAATGTAATGAAATCACCCTGGCGGAGCTGGCCCATCATACACAGTTGGTCCTTCCAAATGACAACCTTTTGGAGGGGGTGGAGCAGTGGGGGCGACGGATTCCTTTTTGCCGGGTCATATCCTGCATGGATATCAGTACGCTGATGGTACGACTGGAACTTGGTGAGGGCTTTGCCTTGCTGACTAAGGTCATTGAAGGGCATGATGCTCCAAATCTCCGCTATTGGGATGTGCCGTTCCCAGAAGCCCACGCAGAGATTGTCTGCATCTGCCCGGGAAGCGCTAGAGACGAAATCAAGCAGATCATTCATGGGATACAAGATAACGAACTTGTGAAAATATAGTCTAAATCTTAGAATTTGCTACAGCATATATGGTTGGCAGCAGTCCCAACACCTTGAGCCGGGGATTGCCCTGAGCCTGAATTAAATGAATCAGCTCCAACATA
>CABRZL010000127.1 GCA_902475435.1 uncultured Eubacteriales bacterium
TTTCTCACAGTATTCCTCCTATAGGAGAACCTCCGTAACGCCAACTTTACTGAGTTCCCTGTGAACATATGCATAGTCAATCGGGGGATAACTTCTTTTAGGCTTGAACTTATCAGGATAAAAGAAACGATATAATTCATCGTCCGTCATCATGAGAAAATCCTCCCACTCTCCGTTGTAGCTATCAGAAGTTTGTCTGATCCGTGCAACGGAATTCCGGGAAACACCAAGAATAGTGGAAATCTCCCGGTCACTTAGATTTTTTTGAAGCAGTTCTATGATCTGCCTCACTCTTGTTTTCTTAAACATAAAGAAAACCTCCTTAAAAATGTATTTGAAAGATAAAATCCTTCATGGAACACAGTTTAAAGGAAGTTAATATGCTATATCAATCGCTTCTATCGTAACCACTATATATAGTGGTGGCTCTCAAGCGTGATAATACAATAGATTTCGACGGCTCTCAAGTGTGATAACGGTGGTTCCCAAGCGTGATAATAATCAATCTTCCGGTCGATCCGCAGGACATCACGGATGCAGGGGATGAGTTTAAGAAACTTGACGGGGAAGAGGTGGATTATAACCCGGACCTTTCCCAGATCAAGACCACGCTGGATGAGATGCAGCTGCAGTCCAATCCCCGCTATGGCCGGGATGAGATCGGAGTCGGAAATATGTTTGCAGACTACTTCAAAGGCGTGGCGTGTTATAACCGTGACCGGGGCATCTGGTATGTATATGACGGGACGGTCTGGCGGCAGACACGGGAGGACTGAAAGTTGCGGAGCTGGCAAAGCTCTTAGCGGACCGCCTTCTGACTTATGCAATCAAGATCAAGGAGGAGGATACCAGAAAGCGGTTCATCGACCGCATCCGCAAGCTGCAGCAGAGGAAACACCGGGAGACCATGTTAAAAGATGCGAAATCCGTGTATCCCCTGGCGATGTCCTTTTTTGACCGGGACATTTACCTGTTCAACTTTGTTAATGGGACGCTGAATATGAGAACATTGGAATTTAGGAAACACCGGGCAGAGGACTATCTGACGAAGATTTCCCCGGTCGTTTACGATCCGGAAGCAGACTGCCTGCGATGGACACAGTTCATGGAGGAAGTCATGCAGGGGGATGAAGAGCGTATCCGGTATATCCGGAAGGCACTGGGATATGCACTGTCGGGTGATACCAGGATGGAGTGTCTGTTCATTCTCTACGGTGCGACTTCCCGTAATGGCAAAGGTACCATGATGGAGACGTTCCTGCGGATCATGGGCGACTACGGCCGCAACGCCGATCCCGCCCTTCTTGCCATGAAGTTCAACGCACAGAGCAACGGTCCCACAGAGGAAGTGGCGCGGCTTGCGGGCTCCCGGTTTGGGTGAACATCTCGGAGCCGGAAAAGAAGCTTACCATGGACGCAGCCTTTACCAAGCGTATGACGGGTAACGATTCCATCACGGCCCGTTTCCTGCATGAGAACAGTTTCGAGTTCCGGCCGAACTTTAAAATATTCATCAATACGAACCATCTGCCGAATATCACAGACCTTACACTGTTCGATTCCGCCCGTATCAAGATCATCCCGTTCAACCGCCATTTTGAGGAGGAAGAACAGGATAAGGGCTTGAAGGCTTTTTTTGCAGAGGAAGAAAATATGTCTGGCATCTTTAACTGGCTGCTGGAAGGGCACAGGCTTTTTGAAAGAGAGGGGCTTGCTATGCCGAAGTCCGTGCTGGAGGCGACCGATGCTTACCACAAGGAATCGGACAGGATGGCACAATTTTTTACAGCCTGCATCGCAGACGCTCCGGGAAAAGAATTAAGGACATCTGCAATGTACACAAGGTATCAGGAGTGGTGTAAAGAAAATGGTTACCGGCCAGAGAGCATGAAAAATTTTAAGCCAGCCATTGACCGAAAATACACAATCGTAAAGAAACGCCCCGCAGATGGCAGCGGAAGCGCAACACCAATGGTGCTGGATGTGGAATTTCTGCCGGATGAGGATGTGGCCCCGGAGCTTGTGCCTGTTGATTAACAGCTTACTTGCCCAGTCGGATGTTGCTGGTATTTTGAAACTCATTCCAGCATTTTCAATTTATGCAATGTTATGTTTTTATCGGCAACAGCGGCGACAAAGGTATGTTCATCGGCAACAATGCGGCAACATCCAGCAACGGAAAATGGCGGCTTTTATCATTTTAAAATGCGGAAAAAGGTGATAAATACGGCATTTTTAAAGAACAGTCCTTATCTGCTTTTCATGTGTTGCTGATGTTGCTGCTGATATGGTTAGCTTTTATTATTTATTTCCCCGTGAACGATTTATATTTTAACAGCAACATTAGCAACAAAGAGAAAGAATAGAAATCCGGCAACGATGAAAAGTACCGTATTTTCAAGGAAAAACGGACTTTGAGGGAAGGGGAAAAGGGAAAAAGAGGGGAAGTTATTCAGCAACAGATTCAGCAACAGCCAGCAACGATTGTGAGAGTGATGAATTGTGTTTACAGTGAATCAAAAAATGATAGCGGATCAATATCAGGCATCTTTTGAACCGGCCAATTTGTGTAGGAATGGCACATGCTGGCAATAGCAAAGGATGCCTGCTTTGTAATACATGAAACGAGAGGAGAATTAAAACTATGAGCAGGATTTTAACATGCGAACAGGTGTCAGACGGGCATCCCGATAAAATCTGTGACCAGGTTGCGGATGCCATTGTGACGGACTGTCTGGTACATGACAAGGACAGCAGGGTGGCGATTGAGTGCCTGTTAAAGGACAGCTGCCTGATTATTGCCGGGGAACTGACCAACAGGCACCAGCCGGACTACCGGAAACTGGTGGATGATGTATTGGAGCGTATCGGAAAGGGAAAGACGGAATACGGCAGGATGGAAATCATCAGCCCGTTGGATGTTGCCCTTATGGTAAGGGAGCAGTCTCCGGATATCGCCATTGGTGTGGATAAGGGCGGAGCCGGAGACCAGGGTATCATGTTCGGGTATGCCACCAATGAAACGCCGGAGCTCCTTCCGGTTCCGTTTGTCGTGGCGACCAAGTTCCTGCGGCTTTTGAAGAACCACCCGTCAAAGATGTTCCGGGCAGATGCCAAGGCGCAGGTCAGCTTTGATTACAGCAGCGGACGGATCACCGCTTTTCTCTGCTCTGTGCAGCACAGCCCGGATGTGGAGGTCAGCGATTTCCGCCATATCCTCGAAGGGATGATGGTACTGGATGCCTGTGAGTACAGGCTGAATGGTGACTTCGTGAAACTGGTCAATCCGAGCGGACGGTTTGTGGTCGGCGGTTCCTTTGCTGATTGTGGTGGACGGGAAGGAAACTTGCCTGTGATACTTACGGAGGCATCGGCAGGCTTGGCGGCGGTGCGCTGTCCGGGAAAGATCCAAGTAAGGTAGACCGCTCGGCTGCGTATATGGCGCGGAAGATTGCCCGTGACATTGTGCAGGCTGGATATGCGGAGCAGTGTGAAATTCAGATTGCCTACGCCATCGGGATGGAACATCCGGTGTCAGTCAACGTGGACTGCTTTGGTACAGAGTTCCAGCCGTTGGATTTCATTCAGGCTTATGTGGAGGACAGCTATGATCTGACACCAAGGGGGATTATTAACCGGCTGCATCTTCTGGATGTGGATTACAACCTGGTATCCGCCTACGGACACTTTGGGAAACCTGGACTTCCGTGGGAGGAATAAAAAAGGCTTCCGTGGTTGGAAGCCTGTGAAATAAAAATTAATTATCTGAGAAAAGTTGCGAAAGCAGATAATCAATATCCGTTGAGAATTGTGGATGGTGTCCGTTGGCATATGCGTCAAGATATGCCTGACAATCATCCACGATTGTTTTTGTGTTTTTATCGATGATGGTTTGAATCAGTGTGGCAAATTGGTTACCTTCGGTGCGATACCGTCTGAGATATTGTTTGGTAACGGGAAACATTTTTATGTAGTGCAGGCCATGCCTGTTTTTAGGGCGTGTGGTAGGTCTGGGAGGTAAGGCAAAATACTGATCCTTGGGTGCTGCGGCAGGAATGTTGGAACGAATCGGAACAGCAAAATCACAGTTCTTCCCTTTGTATTTCAAACGAATTACAAGTACATAGGGGCGTTTGGATTTCGTAAGGATCTCTGGATCGTTTTTATATTTATCAAAAAGTGTTGTGTCGATGGAAACAAGTCTCATAACAATGATATCCTCTCGTAAAAACAAAGGGCCTGCCTTGCGGCAAGCCCTTCTACAAGTAAGCGATATTCTACGCTTTGCAGCACCCCGTCGTTTGCGGAAGCTAAACATACACGTTCATGATATTCTTGCCGTCATGACCGGCGAGCACTTGGCTCACTATTATTATACTTAAATTGCACCGAAATAGCAACGGATTGAAAAAATTTTTTTGAAGATGGGAGGTGGAGCAAATGCCATACAGACCAAACACACCGTGCAGACATCCCGGCTGTGCAGCCCTTGTCCCTTACGGACAGAAATATTGTGAAAAGCACAAAGCACTGCACCCGGAAGAAGTGCGGTCAGCCGCAAAGCGCGGGTATGGAAGGAAGTGGCAGAAGGCCAGCCGGGAATACCTGCAGGCGCATCCGCTGTGTGTGCTGTGCATGAAGAAACAGCCGCCACGGTATGTGAAGGCGACAGTGGTTGACCACATTACCCCACACCGTGGCGACCAAAAGCTGTTCTGGGACCGGAGCAACCAGCAGGCATTGTGTAAACAGTGTCATGATAAAAAGACGCGGGCGGAAGATAACAATCCAACTTATAGATATTGATTTAGAGGACATCAAAGGCGATGTTCTTTTTATTTGGAGGTTTGATGAAAGACACTGTATCAATGAATATAAATGGGTATCACACGGATGCGCCTGTGTATACGTTACTTGATGCCGAGGATTACGCAAAGGTATGTCATTGGAAATGGCAGCAGGCAAAGAGTGGGTACGCCAGACAAAATATTCAGATAACATTGCCTGATGGAAGTAAGAAATGGAAAATAATGCTGTTGCATCGAGTAATCTTAGG
>CABRZL010000128.1 GCA_902475435.1 uncultured Eubacteriales bacterium
CATCCCAAAAACGGGCAATCAGGTTGCACATCGTTGTCTTTCCTGCCCCGGAAGGACCGACAATGGCCGTAGTCGTTTTTTCAGGAATAGAAAAACTAACGTGTTCTAAAATCTTTCGAGTTGAATAGGAAAAATCCACATTATCAAAGACAATATTTTTGTTCTTTGGCGTAATATCTGTCCCCTTCTCATCCATGACTGGCGTATTATCCACAGAATTTGCAGTATCAATAGAAGATGCCAACATCTGCAACATTGTAATCTGACTGCCAGCGCTTTCAAGATTGTTGAACACAGTGAAGGACAGAACAACAAAAAGGATGCCATACACAAAAGAAAATGCGTTGATAGTATAAAGATAAATGGACAGTATCAGTAAAATCGTGCTAAAAATCCGCACTATAAGCTGTTGCAGCGCAATGTAAGGAGCTACTGCATAAACCAGCTTCAAATTGCCTTTGTTGCTATCCCAAATAGCAGCAGCAATAGATTGGGAACTATCCTTTTCAAAACCAAAGGATTTTACCACACCCATGCCTTGGATGTATTCCAAAACAGCTTCTACTAATCCCCTCTGTGCGCTCTGCCTTTTTTCTGCTGTGGAAGTCGATTTTCGAGTAGCTGCTTCTGTCACCAGCAGGTAGCAGACAACACCAACCAAAGCGACAAGTCCAAGCTGCCAATTAAAAAGAAGCAGGAACAGAATAAGAACAACAGAATTGAAGAAGCCTCCAATCATATTGACTAATGCCACGGGTGCTGAACTTTCTACATCCCCTAATGTCGTGGTTACAATGCCGGTTATCGTGCCGATATTATTCTTGTTGAAGTAGCCCATCGGAATATAGCGGAGGCGATCACCAATCGAAATACGCTTATCAGCTACCATGCCATATCCTACTACCGTCTGCTCATTCATGGAAAAGAAGGATGAGAAAATCCGTCCGGCGATGGAAAGCATCATCATACCCAGCGCCAGCCATACAGAAGTAAGACTGTGGTTATCCGAAGCTAAAGCGTCTACAATGAAGTAGAGCGCGCCAAACTGAAATGACGCAAAAATACCGTTAAGAAAGGAAAAGAACAATGATTTTTTCAAAAGCCCTTTCCGATTGCCTGCAAATGCAAATATTTTCTTTAATGTGCCAAGCATGAAACCACCTCCTTACGCTTCATCTCTTGCACCAATGTGCGCCTGCCACATATCCTTGTAAAGCGGACAATGAGCCAGTAATTGTTCATGGGTGCCTTGTGCTTCAATATTTCCTGCATTGACTACCACAATGTTATCTGCGCCTGTGATTGTAGAAAGCCTATGGGCAATTACAATCAGTGTCTTTCCGGCAGTTAATGCAGAAATTGCTTTCTGGACGATTGCTTCATTCTCTGGATCTATGAAAGCTGTTGCCTCGTCTAAAATCACGATGGGAGCGTCTTTCAGCATAGCGCGGGCAATGGCAATTCGCTGGCGCTCACCGCCGGAAAGTTGGGAGCCGCTGCTGCCGACAATCGTTTCATAACCTTTATCCAGTCCACGAATAAAGCTGTCACAGCCGCTTCGGATTGCTGCTTTTTCAACTTCTTGATCAGATGCGCCTGGTTTTCCCATACGGATATTTTCACGGATACTGCGGTTAAACAGGTAGTTGTCCTGGGATACATAGGAAATTTGTTCCGAAAGCTGTGACAACGGAACCTCTGTCAGCTCATGACCACCCAAAGTAATGCTGCCGCTGGTAACATCCCAATACCCGGCAATTAGTTTTGCAATCGTAGACTTGCCGGAACCGGAAGGCCCCACAAAGGCGGTTATCGTTCCGGGGCGGATGGAAAGATTTATGCCATGCAAAACTTCCTGCTGTTTGTCATAAGAAAAAGATACATTCTTGAGTTCAATTTCTAAATCACCAAACGCAACAGGCTTATTGGCATGGTGAAGTTCTTCGGCATTTAAGATACTGTCGATTTCCTCTGTATTTTTTCCCAGCATAGCCAAAGAGCCGGTGAAAGAAAAAGCCTCCATGATTGGCCCCACAAGTCCAAGGGAAAAGATAACCGCCGCCATAAAGGTCACGGTTTCCAAACTGCCGGAAAGCCAAAGAACCATACCGCCTGGAAGAACGCTTAAAAGTACGGATGGGATCACTGCATTATAAGAACACATGGTTTTCTGACTGTTAGCCATCCATTTTATGTAGTAATCTGCATTGCCCCGGACAGCATCCGCATATTTCTCATAGGAACCTGCCGACTGGCTGAATGCTTTGACTACCTCAATACCGCCGATATACTCTACAACAGCGTCGGCCATTTTCTTGCTGGCGGCCATTGCACCTGCGCCTTCTGTGGCATAGTTCCGCATACCGATGGACATAATGACCAACCCGATAAACAGGGTTGCCAGGGAAAGGAGCGCCATCCGCCAATCCAAAACGAACAGGTACACAATGATAAACAGCGGCACCAACATATTTGAGGTCATTTCCGGCAGTAGATGGGCAAACGGCACTTCCATACCTTCTATCCGGTCAACAATAATGCTTTTATAGTGGCCGGATGGGGTGTCCAAAATCGTTCCCATTGGAACCTTTGCGAGTTTTTCCACAACACGCTCCCGCAGATCCCGCAGCGTACTATACGCCGCATTATGGGAAATTACTGTTGACAGGTTTGAAAAAAGCACCTTCCCGCAATATCCTGTCAAAGCCACAAGACATACTGGCAGATATGCAGAGAAGGCTGTCTCTCCTGCGAACATTTTAGAAATGACATTAACAACACAAAAATACGGTATCATCTGGCAGGCCACACCGAAAATTGCCAGGATAATACTGAAAACAAATTTGCCGTGATGAGCCTTCCCCCAGCTCCAAAGAGTGCCGAGGGGAGAACCCTTTTTCTGTTCTTTCACAACTTATCAACCTCCTTCTTTAGAAATATTAGTCAACTTCCTGTGCCCACCCATCAGTGATTCGGATAATTCTATCACAGCATAAAGCAATCAGCTCCGGGTCATGGGTCGATACAAATATAGTCTTTCCTTCAGCCGCCAGTCTTTTCAAAAGTTCCGCAACCTCACGCATGTGGCGGTAGTCCAGTCCAGATGTCGGCTCATCGAAAAGTAAAATCTGCGCATGTGCTGCAATCGCAGACGCAATCGCCACCCGCTGCTTTTGTCCTCCCGACAAAGCCATCGGATGTTTTTCCTTGTATTCATCCAGGTCAAGGCTTTCTAAAATTTTTTCAGCTGCCTTTTCATCTGGGTGTTCCATTGACAAAAGCACTTCGGAGAGAACACTATTTGTAAATAGCTGATGGTTTACATCCTGCATAACCATGTAGCAAATTTTTGTCAACTGCCGTCCATGATATGTTCTGCCTGATACTTTGACAGTCCCTATACAGGTCTTTTCTAATCCGCATAAGCAGCGAAGAAAGGTTGATTTTCCAGAGCCGTTATCCCCGATCACTCCAACGATTTTTCCTTTTTCAATTTGAAGATGTGGTATCCGTAAATCGCAGATTTCTTCATTTTCTGGCGTCAGCTTTTTCTTTACGAAAAAATATTTTCGCGGCGTGTAGGTGAAATAGAAATCCGTAAGGCACAACAGTTTATCTTCGTCAATGCCCGTTTTCATATTTCTCTGGTCTGCGGGATTTTCATCGCTTGACTTTGAAATATCAGAAATATCAGAAAATTGCCGGATATAGCGTTCCTCCAATGTAATAGGACGCAGTTCATAGGATTTCAATTCCTTTTCTGTAAGCTGAGAAAATTCCTTCCTTGTCCATTCATTGACAATACGACCTTTTTCTATATAGACTGACCGGTCAATAATATCTTTCAGATACCATAAGCGGTGTTCTGAAATAATGATCGTCTTTCCTTGAGATTTCCAAAGCTGCATAGCATCACGCAGATCGCAGATTGCCGACCAATCCAGATTTGAAGATGGCTCATCCAAAATGATGATGTCCGGCAAGAGAGCCGCCACCGATGCACAGGCAATCTTTTGTTTTTCGCCACCAGACAAATCGAAAAGGCTGCGTCCCAAAAGGTAATTTAGATTTAACTCCCGGACTACCTGCTTTTTTCGGGATAAAATTTCCGGCTTTGGCAAGCCGATGTTTTCAGGCCCAAAGACCACTTCTCCGTCTGTGTCTACGGAAAAGAATTGGCTGCGGGGATTTTGGAAAACAGACCCGACAATTCCGGCCAGATTATAAAGTTCCTGCTGCTTGATGTCTAACCCATTCACATAAACATCCCCGGTAAGTTCTCCCTTGAAAAAATGGGGGATAAGGCCGTTGATAAGTCTCGTCACAGTTGTTTTACCACAGCCTGATGCACCGCACAAAAGAATACATTCTCCGTCTGCAACAGACAGATTAAAATCAGAAAGCCCCGCCTGGTCTAATCCTGAATAATGAAAATTTACATTTTTTATCTCAATCATACTATCCCACTTCCACTCATACCGAAAGGTAAATATACAAAATTGACAACACGAAAGTTACTGCAATTATCACATAATCTTTGCTATGTAACCCAATCTCACAAACATTCGTCCTTTTTACTGGGGCACCAAGACCTCTGGTGACTGCCGCCGCTGATAGCTCGTCGCCAATACTGATACAGGAAAACAGCAGAGGAACTAGGCGATATTCAAGCATTTTCGTTACCTTGCCTCCACCAAAGGCAATTCCTCTCATGCGCATAGCATCACGGATTGACCTGTATTCTTCTGATAATGTAGGGAAAAAGCGCATCATTACAGCAATAGAAATCGTAAGTCCTTGTGGCAGACTCATGCGGTTCATAGCAGCCATAAATTCACTGATTTTTGTTGTTGAAATGCAGTACCAGACCATAATTATCGTTGGTGCAAACTGCGTAATCATGTAGCATAGAAACAGTATTAACATACCCGCTATGCCTCCTAGGTTTACTGTTCTTTTCATTTTGGCCACATGGCTTATGGAAATTACACAGGAAAACATAGGAGGCATAGCGGGTAT
>CABRZL010000129.1 GCA_902475435.1 uncultured Eubacteriales bacterium
GCCGCAAACTGCTTTGGCGACTTTTTACCCGTTCAGGGCTTGATCTCCCGCAGCTCATCGCCCATGCAAAAGGAAATATGAATCTAGGGAATGATAAGGCGTTTCTGATTCGGGTGGTATCTCAATGCCTGCCTTACATCGGCTATCCCCGTAGCTTGAATGCCATGAGCTGTATTCAAAAGGCAGCAGAGTCTTGAAGGAATAGAAGGGAACAATGAACATGGAATATACAATATTAGGAAATACTAACATTCAAATCTCCAAATTGTGTGTGGGTTGTATGAGTTTCGGCAAAACCGGAACTATGCACGACTGGACGCTGGACGAGACAGCCACGGAGCAGGTGGTTCGCCATGCCCTTTCTCTTGGCATCAACTTTTTTGACACTGCCAACGGTTATTCTGCCGGAACCAGTGAGGAATATCTGGGACGGGCGCTGAAAAAGAATATTAGCCGTGACCAGATAGTGATTGCTTCCAAGGTTTATTTTAACCCCGGCAGATTATCAGGTCAGGCGATTCATCGGGAAATTGACGGAACCTTAAAGCGTTTGGGAACCGATTACCTTGACCTGTATATCATTCATCGTTTTGACTACGATACACCGATTGAGGAAACGATGGAAGCGCTGAACGATCTGGTTAAAGCCGGAAAAGTACGGGCGCTGGGCGCATCCGCTATGTACGGCTATCAGTTTTATAATATGCAGCTTGCCGCCCGTGATCATGGCTGGGCGCAGTTCCAAGCCATGGAAAACCACTATAATCTGCTTTACCGGGAGGACGAGCGGGAGTTGATTCCCATTTGCAATCAGATGGGTGTATCGCTTATGCCCTACAGTCCATTGGCGGCGGGGCATTTGACCCGTCCACAGTGGAATACTGACACGCTGCGCAGCAGAACCGACCGGGTTGCCATGGGGAAATATGACCGCACCGAGGAACAGGATATGCAGATTGTGCAACGGGTTTCCAAACTGGCGGAGCGTTATGGGGTGAAGATGCAACAGATTGCGTTGGCATGGCATTGGGCCAAAGGCGTAGCCTCCCCGATTATCGGCGCCACAAAGGCATCCTATTTTGACGATGCCGCAGGTGCATTTAATGTCAGACTGACGGAAGAAGACATTGCCTATTTGGAGGAACCTTATCTTCCTCATCGGATTGTCGGTGCGATTGACCATAATCCGGCAGATGGTGTGATGTTGTTGGATGAAAAGAAATAAAAAGTCAAGAGGTGATACGATTGAAAAAATGGATTTCATGGATCCTTGCTAGAATCAGGAACTTGTTTTTTGGGCATACCTTATGTATAATGTAGAAAAAACTTTTTCAGGAGGAGCCACAATGGAAATCAGGGTGCTTCGCTATTTTTTGACCGTTGTCCGGGAGGAAGGCATTAACCGGGCAGCCGAGGTTTTACATATTACGCAGCCGACGCTCAGTCGTCAGTTATCCCAGTTAGAGGATGAAGTCGGTGTAAAGCTGTTTCATCGGGGCGCAAAGAAAATTACTTTGACAAATGAGGGGATTTTGCTGCGGCGTCGCGCTGAGGAAATTTTGGCGCTGGTGGACCGGACGGAGCAGGAGCTTGTCGAGCAGGACGAACTGGTGGAAGGCAGGATCGTCATTGGCGGCGGGGAACTGGCGGCTATGCAGGAGTTGCCGGAAATCATTCAATCCTTTCGGGAAAAGTACCCGTTGGTTACATTTGACATTTTTACGGGAAATGCCGATCTGGTAAAAGAACAGATGGAAAAAGGACTCATCGATATCGGCGTTTTGTTGGAGCCGATTGATATGGAAAAGTTTGATTTTATCCGCCTGAAAGGCAAAGAGCAGTGGGCTGTTTTAATGCGTCCGGATGATCCCCTTGCGGAAAAAGAATCCATCAGCGCAAAGGACTTGGAGAACGCGCCGCTCATTCTTCCGAGGCGAACCAACGTACAGAATGAATTAGTCAACTGGCTTGGGGATTCTTTTCAGGAGAGCCAGGTCCTCTTTACCAGCAATTTAAGTACAAATGGCGCTCTGATGGTTCAGAAGGGTTTAGCTTATTCTCTGGTAATCAAGGGCTCTATTCCTTTCTGGGATAAAGATAAAATCACCTTTCGTCCCTTGTCCCCGCAGCTTACCGCAAACAGTGTGCTGGCGTGGAAAAAACAGCAGCCGTTTAGTCCGGCAGCGACCAGATTCATCCAACATATAAAATGCCTTTTAGGCATAAGATAGGTATGAAAACCAAGTATTTGATATAACTTATTCGCTGAATTATAATGTAGGTGTAGACAAAAGCGTGCTGCTTTTCCTCTGCACCTACATTTTTTATATTAAAGGAAAGTTCTCCTTTCAGAGAACCCTTGAAATTAAAAATGCCCGCTGGAAGCGGGCATGATGAAACAGACGGTGGTTAAAAGAGGTCAATATAGAAGCCTTCTTCAAATTCATCATCGCCAAGGTCGTCATCTTCAGTTAAAAAGTAATGCATATCCAATAAATCGGAATCAGTCATATTTCTGACCAGTTTGGGCGTCATTCCTTCTGGGGGGTTTTTGATATATCTTTGCCTGAGTTCATCTATATATTTTTGTTCCATTTGTGGCAGCCTCCTATCTGTAATAAATACAGTATGGAGCAAATGGGAAAGGAAGTCAAGCGGATCGGGAACGCGGAGAAAGCTTATGCTTTCTCATTGCCCTTTTATATAATTCCTCCAGAGAAACCCGTTCGTGTTTATGATACAGCTCAAGAAAGAGCATTTCTTTTTTGCAGTCCGGACATTGTAATGGGTCATAGCCCATAGTGAGAAGAAAACGTTTGCGCCAGGTGTTGAGATCAAGAATGATCCGGTGTTTCGATTTGTGGACCGCCTTGTACAGCTTATCGTCTATTTCACGGTGTCTGGCATAAAGGCCGTAATACCGGGTCATCTTGAAATTTTTTTCGGGGATATGCTGGATAAGCAGTTTTATAAAGTCAATGGCCGGAAGGGTTTTTTTGACAAAAGCGTTGTCTTCGTGCCTGTTATAATGGAAGGTCACATTGTCCCCGTCATAGGAATCGATCCTGGAAAGGGCGATGACGGGGCGTCCAAGGTAGCGGCTGACATATTTAATAATGGATTTTGGGTCACAGAGATTGGGTTTGGCATAAACGTAAAATCCGTTTTTATCCTTATGGTATATTTCAGATTTTGACTTTTTGAAAGAAGAGCCGATCTGTTTTTCCAGCTTATTTAACAGGACAGTTTGAAAAGATTTCCGGAGATAAGAATAATTGAAATATTTAACAGGGCGCCAAAATCCGTCATCAGAATATCCGCCTTCCGTAAGGAGGCAGTGGATGTGAGGATTCCACTCAAGAGGGCGCCCAAAGGTATGAAGGACACAAATAAAACCGGGAACAAAATTTTGGGATTTGTTCAGGGAGAAAAAGAGCTGCTTTATGATATCGGAAACGGTCTCAAACAGGCAGTTGAGGAGGAGGCGGTCTTCAAGGAAAAAATGGCGGAGGGATTCGTCGATGGTGAAGACCAGATGCCTGTGGGTACACTGAATCAGTTTAAAGGACATGGCAGTAGACCTGTCGTTGGAATATTTGGCTCCACAGGTAGGGCAGAATTTGGAATGGCAGCGAAAAGGAACAAATTTAAGCTTTCCACAATGAGGGCAGCCATACATGGCACCGCCATAGGAGGGATTCCCACAGTTGATTACTTTTTCGATATTTTCCAATACAACAGGTCTTGGTTTTAGATCGTATTCAATAATTTCATAATAATCTCTGAGCATTTTTTGTATCACATTCATGAGATTATTATGAAACAAAGCGGGTCATAAAGCAAGCCCTTATTACCCCTCAAGATTGAGGGGCAGGGGAGCTGAGATGCCGAAGGCATTTTTTTATAAGATTAGAACAGAAACGAAGGAATCGGTTATTTACGGAACGGATTTAAAAATATATGATAAAATTAATAGAGTGATGTCTGCGTCAGAAGAATGCCCATAGAAAGGAGAGGAGAGTGATAACCTGAATTGTAAAAAAGAAGGCGGTTGCAAAAGCATGAGATGCGGTGCAATCTGTAGTTACTTATGATAGTTTGGAGGTAGCAAAAAGGAGGAAAAGAGATGAAATCTAAGAAACTAATCAGTATGTTGCTGGCGGCGACCATGGTGTGCAGTTCCCCGCTGAGCGTTCTTGCGAACAGTGAAACGGAACTTACCGATCTGGCAAGAAGCGCAACCGTTGTTGCAGACTGCCCGGTTCATCAGTCCGGAAAGTATAATGTCGGACCGGTGAAAGACGGGGATGACAAAACCGGCTGGCTCAGTGAAGCACATACCACCAGCCAGCACACAAAACATTGGGTCTATCTGGATTTTGGAAAACCAATCACGTTTGACCAGATCAGGCTTGTATGGGATGCGGACAAATATGCCGCAGACTATAAGATTCAGGTATCCAATACCGCACGCGACAGCGACTGGTATGACCGTGCCGAAGAAGCAGGAAACACCTCAGGGGGCGAAAAGGAATACAAGATTGAACCCACTACGGCAAGATATGTGCGCGTATATACAACAAAGAATGTTACGGAAGATGAGACGATCCAGCTGAATACCTTCAGTGTATTTAAGACGAAGGAAGATCTGGATGAGAAAGTGATCGTAGCGCAGGATGAAGAGTGGCTTACAGAGGATGTTGTGAGAACAGCTACCGGTCTGTATCCGGAAATTACAAATCCGGATCTGAAAAACGTAAAGGCTACTTTGAATCTGCCGAAAACCGGATTTGCTTCCAGTGATATTTCCTGGAGTGTCACTCCGGAAGATGGAAACATCAATCTGGATACAGGAGAAGTCATCCGTGGTGAGAAAGATCAGGACTATACACTGACGGCGACTATCACCAAAGGAGAAATTTCCAGCAGCAAGGATTTTGATGTAAC
>CABRZL010000130.1 GCA_902475435.1 uncultured Eubacteriales bacterium
ATTATTTTGGTACGGGTATGGTATACGGAACAGAACATACAGGAGCTGTATTGATTCCTGTATCTATTTATACCTTTATCTATCTGTTCCATATGCCCTTATTCGCTTTTATCTCCGGCTATTTTTCAAAAAATACCGAAAAGTGCCGGGATCGCGCTTTTTCACAATTACTTCTGCCCTACCTGGTTGTAAATACCATTTTTGTTCTGATTGACCGGGAACGCGTAAATCCTTTGTTTGCTCCATATGGACCTATGTGGTATCCGTTGGCTTTATTCCTTTGGCGAATTACCGCAAAAGATATGAGCAAACTAAAACATAGTTGGCTCTGGGCCCTGGCCTTTGCGCTCTTTTCCTCCGTATTGACGCCTGGAAAGAACTATGTCTCTCTCAATGACGCCATTACATTCTTCCCTTGCTTCTTATTGGGCTTGGAAACCAGTCAGAGCACCATTGAAAAGATTCGGCGTATTCCTCATTGGCTCTGCGCCGGAATCTTGGTATGCGCAATGGTCTGTGTGGTGATTTTATTAGGTCCGCTGCACCAGGATTTTCTGGATGTGTGCTTCTTCTGCCGGAATTATACGCTGAAGTTATCTAGTCTGAAATATTTAGGAGTAGATATCATTCGCTATATCATTGCAGGTATTATGGGCATCTGTTTTCTGAATCTTATCCCAAATCATACAGGGTTTTTAACCCGCTTGGGGAAAAATACGCTGACCATTATGTATCTCCATTCGATTCCACACCTACGGGATGCAATGTACGCTTTAAATCCGCTGCCCAGTAATATTCCTTTTTCGCTGTTGTGGTGGACAGCCTGGTCAGTACTGGCCACAATATTATTAGGCAGTAATTTTTTCGCCCAGGGATTTCAGCGTTTTATGGACTTTATTCGTCGCCTGATCCCCACCAAAAAAGCAAGCGTATAAATACGCTATATTCACGAAACAGCGAGGCTATCTTTATGAATGCTATCACGCAAGATCTGTTCACTTTTATTGAAAAAAGTCCCACAAGTTTTCATGCAATTGAAAATGTCTGTCATGCGCTGGATGCCGCGGATTTTACCCCGCTTCTAGAATTCCAGCCCTGGAATCTAACAGCTGGCAGAGGCTATTATGTTACACGAAATCAATCCAGTCTAATTGCCTTCCGGCTTCCAGAAAAGATTACAGGTTTCATGGTGGGCGCCGCTCATACAGATTCTCCCTGTTTGAAGCTTAAGGAACATATGGAACTTTATCCGGAAGGCTATACTAAGCTTGATATTGAAAAGTACGGCGGCCTGCTGATTTATCCTTGGTTGGACCGACCGTTAAGTGTGGCCGGTCGACTGATGGTCAACACGCCATCCGGCACAACATCCTGTTTGGTAAACATTGACCGGAATCTGATGGTAATTCCCAGTTTGGCCATTCACATGGACCGCAGTGTCAATGAAGGAAAAAAATGGGATCCGCAGTTGGATCTTCTGCCTTTGCTGGGCAAAGGAGAGAAACAGCTTTTACCTCTACTGGCCGAACAGGCTGGTATCGACCCAACAGATATTCTGTCCTTTGATTTGTTTGTATATAACCGCGACAAAGGCACTGTTTTAGGCCCTGACGAAGAGTTTATACTCTGTCCCCGACTGGACGATCTGCAGTGTGTTTATGGGCTCCTGCAAGGATTTTTACGGGCAGATACCCCAAAATCTACGCCTGTACTGGCCCTATTTGACAACGAAGAAGTGGGCAGCGAAACGCGACAGGGCGCAATGTCTACCTTCCTCTATGACACCCTTCGTCGCATTTGCCAGGGTATGGATGAATCCGCTTACCTTCGCTGTATCGCGCAAAGCCTGATGATATCCGCAGACAACGCGCACGGCGTTCATCCCAATCATTCGGAAAAGGCCGCCCTCACAAACCGTCCAAAATTGGGCGAGGGAATCGTCATCAAATACGGCGCACATTATGCCACGGACGCCCCCTCTGCCGCCCTGATGCGTTATATTTTGCGCAAGGAAGGCATCCCGGAACAGACCTATTTTAACCACTCCAATATTCCCGGAGGCGGCACGCTTGGAAATATCTCCAGTACGCAAGTCAGCATGCACACAGTGGATATTGGCCTTGCACAGTTGGCCATGCACTCTGCCCAGGAAACCGCTGGTTCTGCCGATACCGAATATCTCATTCGCGCAATGACCGCTTGCTTTTCCGCACAGATTTCAGAAACCGGACCAGAATCCTTTGTGATTCTGTAATGCTGCATCTGCCCTGATCCGATACCGGAAATCAGGGCAGGTGTTTTTGCTTCAAGTTAGACCTTTCATCTATTTTATGGAAAGATCACAGAATGATACTTGCAATTCGCATTATTTCTCCATTATAATAATTGTAACGGTATGTCCGTAACAACTTGGAAAGAAGGTTTGATCTATGTCACAGTTAACCGGCAAAGAACTCACACTTGTCCCGAGAATTCCCTATGTGCCCATTGAGCCTTGGGAATGGTTCCAGGAAAATGGCATTGAAGACAAAATGGGCGGGCCTCCTCCCATGGGCGCAGGCCCTGTAATGACTCCCTCTATCTATGTAAAGGACGGCAAGCTAGTTTCTGGTCATTCCTCCACTGTCTATGGTGGGGATATTACTGATGAAAATGCTACAGATGTGCGGATTGTGGCCTATGACGGTGCAATTGGCGGTATTTATGCCGAAGGGAAAGACACAAACTATACCGTTGAAGGCGCTGTGATCAGCCTGTCTGGCGATGGACAGGGACTTGGAGAAAAATCTGCTGGCGCAGGCGTTTCTGATCATGCCACATTAACGCTGAAAGACTGCCTCATTGATACATGGGGACTCAGCCGCACTTCCACTTCTGCCAGCGGTGGAAGCGTGTTGCGGGTCTACGATTCTATTATTACCAGCCATGGAGCTCCCTATGGTGAAGATGCACCCGGTGAAGCTCCGAAAATGAATCCTCCTGCACCTCTGGAGATTCAAGGCAACAATCGTACACATTGCACTGTGCAGAACTCTTACAGTTACTTCTATAATTCCCTTATCTCCTGTGATGGCTGGGCTGCCCTATCCACCGATGCCTCCAATGGTTTTGTATATTTGGAAGCAAACGACTGTAAAGTAGTTTCCACAAAATCCGGTTATGGTGCATATGCCGACTGGGGCTGCCACGATGTATTTAATGACTGCAAATTTGACGTAGCCTGCCAGGCTGCCATTATTGCAGGGGAGGCCAGTGTGAAATTTACCGGCTCTGAACTAAAATGCGGTACTTATCTGGCTTTGATGCACTGTGTCATGGGCCGCCACACCGAAGTGGGCGAACTGACGCTTCAAGATTGTGACGTAAAAACTGGTAAAACAGTCATTGAAGTTCACGGTCAGAACGTTGTAGTATCTTTGGATAATTGTAATATTGAGACTGGCGGTGCATTGATGCACACTTGCAAAAATGCCGATCCAAATGCTGCTAGAGTAAACGGCCGTCCTACTCCAGGCGATGCGTTGTATTTGAAAGACATGTCTGTTACAGGCGATATTCTTCATGAAGATCCAGAACGGGAATGCCGCGTATACATGGCTTCTACTTGTCTTACCGGAGCAATTCAGAATGCCGCTATCATTATGGATCAGGGCAGCCGGTGGTACGCAACAGGCGACTCCACGGTTATATTGGCCTGTGATATAGAGTCTGCTCAAATTGACGCCCCCGCCGGTGTCACTGTTACTATGACTGCCGAAACCGGACAGGGCAGCTATACATTGGCTTCCGGTGGAACTTTGATCGTAAAATAAATTCTTTGGGTGCACCGGAATGATTTTCGGTGCACCCTATCTTTTATAAAACATGAATCTACGCTGTTCCATTTGTTTCGAAACGGTTAATTTTGCATGGATTTCCTGCGAATTTCCTTTCTTTTATTGAAATCCATGTTATAATATTTTATAGATTTTGTATCTGTTTCAATTACAGCCCTGATGGTTCTCCCGTTAGGGCTTGTTTATTTTCCGGGATTCTGAGGGAAAGGGTGTGTATACGTGAATAAAAAAAGATGGGCTCCTGTGATAATTGGCGTAATATTCCTGGCAGTCATTTTCTTCCTAATTCTATTTGGAATTGTTCCCAGCGATCCCATTGAAAATAATACCAGCTCCACAAGTTCCAGTGAGTCTTCTTCTATGCTTTCAACTCAAGAAGAGGCGGAAACAGCTATCCAGTTAAATGAAGACAGCATCACCGTGGATGGTTCTGGTGCTGTTGTTGATGGAACGACTGTGACAATCTCTCAGGCTGGATCCTATCATCTCAGCGGTACGTTGACCGATGGCCAAATTGTCATAAACGCAAGTAAAGACGCAGAAGTACGGCTGATTCTAAGTAACGTCAGCCTCACTTATACGCAAGGCACACCACTCAACGTCATAGAGGCCGGTACAGTATATATTATTTCTGAAGACGGCACAGAAAATACCGTCACTGATACCGAAAACTATGTATTTGCCTCTGGCGCGGACGAACCGGATGCAGCAATTTTCTCTAAAGCTGATTTGGTTTTTGATGGAGCAGGAACGCTGATTGTCAACGGAAACTACAGCATGGCTATCTATGGTAAGGATAGTGTTTCAATTATCGATGGAACTTACAATCTCTTTTCTGTAGGCGATGGGCTCAAGGGAAAAGATAACGTTACAATTTCTAACGGCACTGTGACGATTGATGCAGGAGAAGACGGTATTCAATCCAACAACGATACAGACGACGGCATGGGCAACGTATCCATTAACGGCGGTATTATCAATATTACCGCCGGAAAGGACGGTATTAAGGCTGAAACCAATTTAGCTGTGCTGGATGGAACCATTTCCGTCATATCTCAAGAAGACGGTCTCCATTCTACACAATTCGTGCAGGTGAGTGGA
>CABRZL010000131.1 GCA_902475435.1 uncultured Eubacteriales bacterium
AAAACTGTTCCCTGTCGACGGTTCTTGCAATTTCTACATTACCGCTTGAAGAGGGGATAAAGATTGTACTACCCATATTGCGCTCCTGCTCTGTTTCCACTCGCACATTACCACGTTCAAACTGACAAATATCCGGGTGAAAAACGGAAACGGCCGCCAATGGATCATGCAAAGTCAATTTCTTTGAACTTTTCAGCCACGCATTACCAAAGGAGAAGACTGCCTTCATTAAATCACTGTCGGCTTTGAATAATATTTCCGCCTGATTCGACTCAATCGTAAGTCTGTCTGTGACCTCTAGCGGAACTGCTCGGTGTATCGCTGTGTGAGCAGAAAACACGATCTTGGAAGCCAGAGGGTCTGCCCATGAGTTCCAGTTATAATAAGGTTCCGGCAACGGTTCTTCGCCAAAATAGCCATTCATAACGTACAGGCCTTTCAGAAGTTCAGTGGCATTGGGGTAAGCAGTAAACAGTGTGGCTATATTTGTCATATTGCCTATCCCAATCAACACAATCTCATGTGGATTTTCTTTTATTTTTTGATACAGGAAAGCAGGGGCATCTGCTTTTTCATAGGTGCTGTGCCGCCAAAACTTTAATGCGTCAGCACCGTCCGGCGTAGGATATACCGGAACTGGCTGCATGGTACTGTCGAGTCCTGCCACAATCGGAATCCGTTTCCCTGAAGCCCGACAAATTGCATCCGCTACCGCTGCACGTTTTTCTGGCTCGCCACAGACCGTTGTAATTCCAAGAAGTTCACATTTTGGTTCTTTAAGCAGATAAGCAAGGCAAATTGCGTCGTCGATATCTCCACCGATGTCTGTATCAAGTAAAATTTTTTCCATTCTTAAAATCCTCCTGTATTCTAATTTATTGATACAAGAGGTTGTTGCAAATTCCCATACTGCATCTCCTAATTATATTTGAAACAATTTTAACATATATCTGTGAATTTAGCTATTGCTTTATCGAGCAAAGCATGATATCGCTCAAACTTTTGTATATTAAAAGATACTTTAATACGATACGTTGCATGCACAGTTGAAGTCGATTTCCGTGATGAGCTTTCGGATTAGCTGTACTTATTTAAAACCCACAGAATTAAAATTGATTCCTCTGGTAAAATGAGTAAAATTAAAACAGAACGAGAAAGGAGCCATTCAAATGAAAAATGTTATGATTTTGACCGGCGCCGGCCAGATTGGTATGGCTATTGCCCGCCGGATGGGGTATGGTATGAAGATTGTCATTGGTGACAAAAGGCTGGAAAATGCTCAGACAATTTCCGAGACCATGAATGCGGCTGGTTTCGATACTATGGCCATGGAAATGGATCTCTCATCCCGGGAGTCCATCAAGGCAATCATTACCGAGGCACAGAAGTATGGATCTATTACCATGCTGGTAAATGCGGCCGGTGTATCTCCCAGCCAGGCGCCCATTGAGAGTATCCTGAAAGTAGACTTATATGGGACCGCTGTGCTTCTGGAAGAAGTGGGAAAAGTCATCGCTCCTGGCGGCGTGGGTGTCACTATCTCCAGCCAATCTGGGCACAGAATGCCCGCCCTCACGCCGGAAGAGGATGAGCAGCTGGCCTGCACACCCACGGAACAGCTGCTGGAACTGGACATCCTCCGGCCGGAGAATATCCGCAATACCCTCCACGCATACCAGACGGCCAAACGCTGTAATGAAAAACGTGTCATGGCGGAGTCGGTGAAGTGGGGAGAGAAGGGGGCCCGGATTAATTCCATCTCTCCAGGCATCATTGTTACGCCGCTGGCATTGGATGAGTTCAATGGTCCGCGCGGTGACTTTTACAAGAATATGTTTGTAAAATGCTCGGCCGGACGCCCTGGCACCGCCGATGAAGTGGCAAACGTGGCTGAACTTTTGATGAGTGATAAGGGTGCCTTTATCACGGGAGCGGACTTTCTCATGGATGGCGGCGCAACGGCCTCTTACTTCTACGGCCCACTGAAGCCAGAAGCGTAAGAATATTATAAAGAAGCCAATTCGACCTTTCTTGATCGAATTGGCTTCTGAGTAAGGCTTTACTTGGTGAAAGCTGTTGTTTACGCCAGTCCAGAGTGAGAAAAAGATAGATTACAAATTAGGTATGTCTACTTGTGGGCTTTATCCGTTTTTCGTGGTGTAAGTCCGCGTTTTTGCGCATCTGTTTCCTGATAGGAAGTTGTACAATTAACTCTTCAATCATATGTTTCCGCACCGCATTGCGTAAGATGGTATTTCCAATTAATATGCATTCCGCACGTTCTTGCGCTTTCGCTCCGGAGATCTGCCACGTTTGATCCACCAAGTCAAACTGTAGCCACAGATTTCCACAGGGGAGACATCCCTTGGCTCGAATGACAGAGCCACATTGGCCCCAAACCAGTGCATTGAGAAATGCAATCAAATGAACCGGTGAGGCAAACGAAACATTGCTTAGCGTCATTCGTTCCATCGGCTCATCCTGCTGTGGCTCTGTGTACGCGGCAGATTTTGGCTGGTCCAATTCCAGACGTAGAAGCCGCCAAAACCAAGCTTCGTCCATAGATGTATCGGTTATCAGTTCCGCAGCTGGGTTGGCCTCTGACAGTTCTTGCTTTAATATGGCCAGTTCCTCCGGCAACACGCTTTTCGTTTTAGAAATGAGAATGGTAGACGCGGACTTAATTTGATCCCAATATATATCTGGGCTAGTGAGTTTATGGTGTGCATGTGAAATTGCATCCACAACTACAAGCGGACGCAAAAGCGTCAGATTCCCATAAAGAATCTGACGAATATTGGCCAAGATATTGCTGAGCCGGGCCAATCCTGTGGGTTCCACAATTAGATACTCTGGATCCAGGCTACAGGAAATTGTCAGAATGGAAGCGGCAAAATCAGCTTTGCCACTGCAGCAGACACAGTTTTCAATGGATTCATAGACGTTGAGTTTCGCCTCTTTTTCCAAGCGTTCGGTGTCGATTCCGGCACCGGCGTATTCATTTTCGTAAACCACAAAATCCCGCTTTGTTGCTTTTGCCAGCGCTTGAATCATGGTTGTTTTCCCAGCCCCCAAAAAGCCGGATACAATCAATATTTTCATCTATATGCAACCTCTGTTGGACGGGCCGATCACAAAGGGCATATGCCCTTTGTGATCGGCCATTTCATCAATCCAGGATAACGACGGGCTTAATCAGATCCCCTGATTTGTTGCGCATCATTTCTAATGCTTCCGGAATATGCTCCCATCCGTGGAACACATGCGTACTTAATAGCGATACATCCAGCTTGCCGGATGCCACAAGCGCTCCCAATTTCTCCATACGCAGGCGGCCGCCGGGCATTAAGCCGCCGCTGATCACTTTGTTGCCCATGCCTGCGCCCCATTCTACACGGGGGATGGTGATAAAGTCGCCTTTGCCCAGATAATTGACATTGCCAATACGTCCGCCCGGTTTTAACGATTTCACGGCCTCTTCAAAAGTCTTGACATTACCGCCGGCAATGCAGACCCGATCTACTCCCACACCGTTAGTGAGCTTCAAAACCTGTTCGGAGATGGTTCCGTCTTTGTAGCTGATAAAGTCCACAGCACCGTATTTTTTTGCGGCCTCCACACATACGGGACGTGTACCCACTGCAATGATCCGGGAAGCCCCCCGGAGATTGGCACCGGCAACTGCCATCAGGCCCACAGGTCCGATTCCAATTACCAACACGGTATCGCCAAACTGAACATCTGCTTGTTCCACAGCATGAAGTCCGGTGGGAACCATATCAGAAAGCATGCAGGCATCTTCCAGAGCCATCCCGTCTGGCAAAAGCGCCAGATTGCCATCTGCATCATTGACATGAAAGTATTCTCCAAAAACGCCGTCCTTGATGTTGGAGAATTTCCATCCGGCCAACAAACCGCCGGAGTGCTGTGCATAACCGGCCTGTGCCTCAAGAGAATTCCAGTCCGGCGTGATGGCGGGTACAAGAACTTTATCGCCCGGCTTAAAATCCCGAACCAATTCGCCCACTTCAACTACCTCTGCGCAACACTCATGGCCCAGAACCATGTTGTGCCGCTCGCCAACACCACCCTCATAGACAGTATGGATATCGGAAGTACATATCGCTACGGCAAGAGGCTTGCAGATAGCATCTAGAGGACCGCATACAGGACGTTCTTTCTCGATCCAGCCGGCCTCACCGATTTTTAGCATAGCAAAAGCTTTCATGATTTCACGTTCCTTTCTAAATCAAATTCGTAGCTGAAGAAATCCTTGACTTCAAGCTGTTTATGCATATTATAATAGTTATATGGTTTTATTCAAAGAATCAAAAATTATTTTATTTATAGAACCAGGTGATACTATGCTTAGTTATAATATGGAGAATTGTGATGGGCTTCCAAAATATATTTATCTGTACCAGTGTATCCGTGATGATATTATTTCCGGAAAAATCAAATGTGCAGAGCGATTGCCCTCTAAACGTACCCTGGCACATCATTTAAACGTTGGAATCATTACAGTTGCAAATGCTTATGATCTATTGATTACCGAGGGCTATTTGGTCTCTCGGGAACGCAAAGGATATTTTGTCCAGGAAATGCCACACGAGCCTGTTCGAAATACCCGTGTAGTCACTTCGCTGGAGGTTAAATCCCCGGTCGATGCAGAGCGTAAACCTTTTGCGGATTTTCGGGCCAATAGAATCAGTATGAAGCTTTTTCCGGCGGCAACATGGAACCAGTTGATGCGAAAAACAATTCGTCAGGGTTCCGAGCTGTATGAAACGGTTCCTTATAATGGACTTTATCGACTGCGGTATGCCATCGCAGACTATCTGCGGAGCAGCCGCGGCATGCAGGTTGATCCGTCCCAGGTGATTATTGGTGCCGGTACGGAGTATCTGTATAACCGGCT
>CABRZL010000132.1 GCA_902475435.1 uncultured Eubacteriales bacterium
TCCAAACATCATTCTGCACTTTATTACTGATAAAATTTTTAAATACTGGTTTTGATAACAGCTTTATTTTTTCTAAATAAATAATAAACAGGGCGGAGTTTGTTCTCACACCCTGCTTTGTGATTATCATGAATTACTCGAAGATCTTCTTCACTTTTTCTTTCAGCCTGTCCATGCACCTGTAAACTGCCTTTTCGGTAATCTTCAGATACCTGGCGATTTCATGAGTGCTGGTCTTATCATGAGTCAGTGCCTCGATAGCTCGCTGCAATTCGTCCTCATTCTCCGGGTCAACGCTGCTAGTTGCCTCGTCCAAAATGACAACCGGCGCATTTTTCAGCATGGCACGGGCGATGGCAATACGCTGGCGCTCCCCACCGGAAAGGTGGGAACCGGTGCTGCCGACAACCGTATCATAGCCATTGTCCAGCCCGCGGATAAAGGCGTCGCAACCACTTTGTTCGGCGGCCTGTTCCACCTCCGCGTCTGTGGCGCTGGGTCTTCCCATGCGGATATTTTCCCGGATACTGCGGTTAAACAGGTAGTTGTCCTGAGATACATAGGAAATCTGATCTGCAATTTCAGACAGCGGTATATCCTTCAGCTCATGACCGCCGAGGGTAATGCTGCCGGATGTAACATCCCAATATCCGGCAATCAGCTTTGCCACCGTCGATTTGCCGGAGCCAGACGGCCCCACAAGGGCGGTCATGGTGCCGGGCCGGATGGTCAGGCTCACACCATGCAAAACCTCTGTTGTCCCATCATAGGAAAAAGACACAGACCTAAGAGAAATGCCGGTATCTTCCAGCTTGACCGGCGTATCCTTATGGTTCAGTTCTTCAGCGTTCAAAAGCTGGCTGATTTCTTCCACATTTGTCCCTAATACGGCCAAATCGTCCGTAAAGGTAAAGGCTGCAACAATCGGCCCAATCAGTCCCAGCGAGAAAATTACGATAGACAGGAAAGTGGAAAGTTCCAGGCTGCCGGAGATCCAGAACGCGAAGCCGCAGGGCAGCACACAAATCAACACCGATGGCAAAATGGCGTTGTAGGCGCTCATGGTTTTTTGGTTTTCTCTCATCCAGTCCACATAGTAGTTGGCGTTATAGTTTACTGCGTCAGAATATTTTTTGTAGGAACCGGCGGATTGACTAAACGCTTTGACTACCTCAATCCCACCAATGTACTCTACAATGACATTTGCCATTTGCTTGCCTGCCTTAACCGCGCCTTCCCATTTGACGGGATAATTCTTCATGCCGGCAGACATGACAGCAAGGCCCACCACCAGCGTAACAAGTGACAGAAGCGCCATGCGCCAGTCCAAAAGGAACAGGTACACGGCGATAACAAGCGGTACCAGCACATTTGCCGTCATTTCCGGGATCAGGTGTGCGAAGGTTGGCTCCATACCTTCTACCCGGTCAACAATCGTTGTTTTATACTGGCCGGACGGAGTATCTAAAATCGGCCCCATCGGGACGCGGGCCAGCTTTGCGGTGATATTTTCCCGCAGATCGCGCAGCGTGTAATAGGTCGCTGTGTGGGAAATCGTTGTAGAAAGACAGGAAAACAGCACCTTCCCAAAGTATCCGCACAGTGCAATAATACCAGCGGTCACATAGCAGGAATAATTCTGTTCCCCAGACAACATCATTGTGACAATATGCGCCACGCAGAAATAGGGCACCATCTGGCAGGCCACGCCTAATACCGCAAGGATAATACTGCCGATGAATTTTCCATGATAAGGTTTGCCCCATCCCCATAAGACGCCTATGGGTGACTCCTTCTTTTCTTCTTTCACTTTACAGATACCCCCTTTATGAAATAGTTTCTAATTTTTTCAAGTCCATCCGCATCCATTGGAAATTGGTCGATGATAGAACCATCTTCAAAATGGACAATATCCGTACAACAGTCTAATATCAACTCAAGGTCATGAGTAATGACATACACGGTAATACCCGTGTTCCTGACTTGTCGCAGGACATTTGCAACCTCTTTCATGTGCTTATAATCAAGGCCGCTGGTCGGTTCATCAAAAAATAAAATAGAGCGTTTAGACGCGATTGCTGAGGCAATCGCTACCCGCTGTTTCTGACCGCCGGAGAGGGACATAGGGTGTCTGTCTTTGAAATCTGTCAAATCTAACTCGGCAAGGATTTCCTCAGCCCACTCCTGATTTTCCTCCTCCATACTGATCAGGACTTCATCCAGCACAGTTTCCGTGAAAAGCTGGTGATTGACTTCCTGCATCACCATGTAGCAGGTATTTAGTCTGTCTTTAGGCCGATAAGTTCTGCCGTTCCAGATCACCTCACCGCAGCGCTTTTCAAGGCCGCAGAAACACCGGGAGAAGGTGGACTTTCCAGCTCCATTATTCCCGATGATCCCGACAATACGATTTGCGGGGATTTTACTTTCCCGGATGTGCAGCGTTTCCGGTTCGTTTTTGTAGGCAAAGCAGAAATTGCGAAGTTCCATTTGCTGACCGGCCTGGGGCAATGCTTTCGGCGGCAACAAATCTTCAAGAATAAAGGTACGCAGCCCCAACTTGGCTCTCTGTTGCTCCGTCAGGCTCTCAAACTCCGCTGCGGAGTAATCTTTTTCCACCTTTCCGCCGGTAATATAGATAAAACGATCCGCAAGACCGCGCAGATAGTAGAGCCGATGCTCTGACACTATAATTGTTTTCCCCTGCGACTTCCAAAACGCAAGTATTGCTCTCAGATCCAGGATAGAGGAAGCATCCAGGTTGGATGACGGCTCATCCATAACCAGCACATCCGGCTCCATGATGGATACCCCGGCACAGGCAATTTTTTGCTTTTCCCCGCCGGAGAGATGAAAGATATTGCGTCCCATCAATTTCTCCAGGCGGAAATCCCGGATGGTCTTATCTAATCGTTCCCGAATACTTTGCTCCGGCTGGCCGAGATTTTCACACCCGAATGTGATTTCGCTGGTTGTGTCCACATTGAAAAATTGTGAGCGGGGGTTTTGAAACACGCTGCCAACCGTTTTCGCGGTATCATAAAGGGGCTGTTCCGAAACCTTTGCCCCATTTACCCACACTTCTCCATTCATTTTTCCTTCATAGTAATGGGGAATCAGACCGTTGATCAGCCTGGTAATTGTCGTTTTTCCACTGCCGCTTTCGCCGCAAAGTACGACGCATTGACCGTCCTCTACGGTCAGATTTATATCATGGACTCCACCAGCGTTCTCGTTTTCTTCTCCATAAGAGAAGGTCACATGGTCAATCCGTATCATAGGTTCACCCCCTCCCGTCAAAAAGAAATCTGCTGCTGAAACAAAAACAAGGCAAAACAGATAACGCAAAACAGAATCGCAATCAAATCTTGAACATGGAAACCGATCTGGCACACGTTTGTACGTTTAACGGGGGCTCCAAGCCCCCGTGTCAACGCAGCAGCAGAAAGTTCATCACCAATCTTCACAACGGACACCATCAAAGGAACAAGGCGATATTCCAACATCAGGAAAGGATTTTTCCCGCCGAATCGTATGCCCCGCATTTTCATTGCATCCCGGATGGCCTGATATTCTTCGCTGATGGTTGGGAAAAAGCGAAAAATGACAGACATTGGAATCACGATTTTTTCCGTGATGTGCATACGCTCCATTGCGCCGATAAACTCACTGATCGAAGTGGATGAGATCAGATAGGCACCTGTCATAATGCCGGGCGCAAACCGCGTCATGATAGATGTCACTGCCAGCACGATGAACGAGAGTAATCCGCTCAAACTCGTAAGGGCAATCCGTTCCAGTATAAAGCAAACCGCATATAGCACCAGATATTTTCCTGCTGTTTTGAAACGGCGTTCCGACAAAATCAGAGCAAAGGGGACAAGGCTTAGACACGGCTTGACGATGTTCATAATTCCTTCGTTACTGGTACTGAACATCAGTGTTGTAATCGTCAGCAGCAGAATGAGCTTTGTCCGGGGATCAAGCAGGATTCCTTTTCTTTTTTCGGTTGTTGCTGAAAATGATAGCCCGTTCATCACACAATGCCCGCTTTAGCAAAATGCTTTTTCAGAAGCGCCTTACCTAAAAGTCCGCCCAGGATCGCAAAAATGAAGATTCCGGCGATTACCAGAATAATGCTCCACATAGGCATAACAGCCATTACCCTGTCAGCGTATTCCTCACCAAAGCTGGCCGCAAAACTGGCCCAGGAATCCTCAACCATGAAATACATGGGGATATATGTACCAACCATCCAAAGGCTGAACACCGCATACCCGATCAGGCTCTTCTTGGCGCTTTTATAACCGCCGGATTTCAAGATCAGATCTCCCAGCAGCCCAAAAATCACGCCCATCGGTACGCCCCAAAATCCCATGCCAGTCAGCCCCATCAGCAGGCCGCTTAAAATTCCCATAATTGTAACCATGCCGAATTTTTTAACTCTGGTCAGGAACAGCATGAACGGGATGCCGGTAATCAAAGACCACAATGCTCCGAGGATCGGCAAAAAGATAGGTACAAAGCCGACGGGAATGGCGACACAGCAGCCAATCACAAAGTAGAGAACGGTGAACAGGCCGAGGTTAATCAGGTCTTTTGCTTGTAACTTGTTACTCATAACGAATACCTCCATTCATTTGCTGGTTAGCGTTTTCTAACCTCTCTATAAGATACCATAGTTAGCAGTAGCTCTCTACAACCAATCATCTTTTTGGCTCCAAACAGCAACGAGTTTTTTTGTTGACTGACTTCGTTTGCAATTCTATAATATAATTAAAGCCCAAAGCAAAAAACAGGTAGTCGAATGACAGGAGCAGGAAATGAAGATTGATGATATTATAAGAAAATGTATTGAAATACCTGGGATTTCAATACAGCGTA
>CABRZL010000133.1 GCA_902475435.1 uncultured Eubacteriales bacterium
TGTAGGCACCCATGAGGTTTGCAATCGCCGTGGTATCTTCTACTACATCGGCCATGTGCAATACCGTCAAGGGGGGATGTTTATATGCCATATGGGTTCCTCCTGTTCTTTTATTTAGAATTCTATTTACAGTTTAACGAGAATGGAAGAAATCTGCAAGTATCACAATCTGATTTTCCCTTTCACTTTTAGCACATTGTACAAAACGTTTGTCGAAGTAAAAATCCATGAGAAATGAAAGGGTTTCTCTAGATGAAGTGTTTCTAATCTGGTATACTGAAAATAATGTGAAAAAATTATACAAGTTTAAAAATGTACAATACTTTGGAGGCGGCTTATGAAATTTCTAACCGATGAGTCCACGCTCTTTTTTCTGAATCGACCCGAGAATCTTGCTTTATGGGAGGATTATCTGGCTCCATGGTTAGAGTTTCAATTTCCGGAAGCGCAGATGATAGTTCAAAAGACTCAGATTACGTTAAAAGGGCGTATCAGTTTTTTGGCTATTTCCATACCGCCCAGAAAATTTGTCCTGCGGGGACAGCCTGCTATCTTAGTTACGTTTGGACTTGGTAGAACCATTCAATGGAATCGCATTGTTTCTTCCGCACCGATTTCGCGCAATCGGATTACTTACCATACATTGGTTCGGAGCCCGGACGATTTGGATGAAACACTGTTGGAGTATTTAAAAGAATCCTGGGAAACGGCAAGTCAAGGCGATTACAAAAGTTTTTAGTGAATTTTACATATTATATATGTTGCGTTCAAATTTTGTACAAAATTATTCAGTAAAGTAAAAGTGCAACAAATAGCACAGCTCAATTGAGCTTTGATATATTTTTTCATGTTTATTTTCATTTCTCTCTCCTTCATGACAAAACCAGACGCAAATGCGTCTGGTTTTGTCATATTGAGAAACTTGGATAAAAAGGGGGGACGCAATGCGTCCCCCCAAAATCTGTATGTTTAGTCTATCGTTTCAGCATAGCCTGTTAAAACGCAATAGACCGTCATAATCTTTGCGGCCTCTGCACGTCTTGCATTGTCCGCAGGCACCAGATTTCCGTCCTTCCCGTTGACAATTCCGTTTTGAACTGTCCAGGCAAAGGAATCTTTATCCCATACGCCTGCGCTGTCGCCATCTTCGAATTGATCCAGATCTTTTGTGACTTTTCCGGTAAGTTCCTGCTTATAGTCTACAGCATACCGGTGAATGATCGTTACCATTTCCTGACAGGTTATCTTCCGATCCGGCTTGAACTCTTTTTCTTCATAGCCCGTCACAATTCCCTCGGATGCAGCCCACATGACTGCGTCATAGTACCAGACGTCCTGGCCGTCTTCCTTTTCCTGAATATCTGAGAATTTATCTTTCACCGCATAAGCGGGCTTTCCTTCCATCTTGTAAAGGATCTGAACCAGCTGGGCACGTGTCAGGCTGGACTCCGGCGCAAACTGTTTGTTGCCCATACCCTGCATGACCTTGTACTCGGTTACATAGTCCACGGCTGCATGATACCATGCATCTTCATGGATATCGGTGTAAAATTGGCATGTCTCGTCGTCGCAAATGACGCTGACTTCGCAGGTGGCGTATTGATCGCCGCTGCTCGCTGTGATCGTCACTACGCCATAGCCTGTAGCTTCGATCTTACCGTCTTTTACAGTAGCAATCGTTTCGTCGCTGCTGGTCCATACAACAGACTTCGTGGCATTATCCGGTGTTACAGTGGCAGTCAGTGTGGTGGTGTCACCCTTAACCAGGGTTATAGTAGTTTTATCCAGAGTAATCTTTGTGGCCACAATCTCTTCCCACTAGGCCTCGAATACGGTATCCTCGGAAATGGTTACTTCGTCGCCAGCTCTGGAAGTTTTATTGCCGTACTTCCAGCCCAAGAAGGTATAACCAGTCTTTTCAAGGGCATCGGGCATGGTTATTGTGATGGTTCCTTTATTGGAAGCCTGACCATATGTAGCGATGGCCTTTTCATCATCCTTAAAGGTGGCAAAGATCACTACGGGATCCGTTGCCTCGTCATTCTCCTTGATGTCAAATACGACTTCCACAGGAACGCCGTCTCCATCAATGTTCTGTTCCACAGTTAGTTTGCCGCCAAGCTGGCCATAGGGAACATCCTCTACTTCTTCATACCCTAAGAAGATAGGATATATATCAGACTCTGCACAGGTGATTGTATTATCCTTTACGTCAATTATCCCCGCAAAGGTGTTTTTTTCCGTGTTGTCACCACATAACAGCCAAGTGGTAACGTAGACACCACCGCCAGCACCAGTGATTTCGTTTTTAGTAATCTCTACAGTTGCATTTTCAGCTGTTTTGGAAATGCTAATGGTCTGATGGTTTTCAGATTTTTCCAAAATTATGGTGTTGTTTTTCACAACAGTCTTCTCAACATCCCAAAGCTGAATCGGATACACATTTGGATTAGGCGTTCCAGATACATAGTTATTCTATACTGTGACAGTAGCGTAAGGCGTACCGTTGTTACCGTTAGCCTTTACAAAGTAGTTTAATCCAGCATAACTGTTATCACTGGGATTAGTCAGATTCTTACCAAATGTCATGGTGCAGTGGCGAACCTCCAGGTTCCCAACGCTGTTATAGTTATTGTTACCAATCTTTAGTCCATCACCAGATAGAGCAAAACCGTCAATCACAATCTTTTGATCTGCATAAAAGCTTTCTGCAGTATCGCCATAGGCGTTGAACGTACCGGTAAACTTGGAGAGCTTGCTCTCATCAGTTTCTTTACTCCATCCTTGTAAGCCAGATACTGTGCCTGAATAGTCAGGCTCTTGCCGCCAAATAAGATGTTGCCGTTGTACTCGCCAGGGGCAACGATTATGGTGGAACCTTCGTCAGCGTTGTTAACAGCATCCTGAATATCATCAAATACATTCTCGCCGATGATACCGGTATATTGCCCCAAGGTGTAGGTGCCTTCAGTATTTGCATCAGCTGCAACTAGAATAATATTGTCCGGAATATTCTCTACCTGTACATTCAAAGAAATACCATCTTCTGTAATGTTCCAAATAGAATTAAAATCTTCCCAATCGCTGTAGTTAGTACTATCAAGCAACTCATCGGGTATTTTTGACTCAACCTTAATCGTTGGTATGTAACCTTCACCTTTTGCTCCAAAGGCGCGTCCCCTGTAAAGTAGCAATTGGAAAAGCTGCTATTATGATTCTGGCACCCAGCGATCGCTCCCGGGGCATCAGCAGATATGACATTTTGTAATGTACATTATTCCGTTGCCGCTGGCCCAAGTGTATCCAGCTATGCCACCTGCGTGAGATTGTATTTCTTCATCGGTAACATCCGACGAAATTTTGGCATTGGACACATAGCAGTTAGATATATTTGCATTTAACTCACCATATCCGATTATACCGCCAGCTAAACAATCTGCGGTGCCGCTGACATTTATAGCAACATTTGAAGTGTACTGACTGATTACAGACTGATAGTCCGCCTGAGCAGCCATACCGGCAGCTTTCATGTTGGTGGCGGTGCCTGTGATGTCCATATCTGTTGCGCAGCCAGTAATAGAACCTACATTCCAACCAACAGCAGTAAATTTACCAGAAATGCCAGCTAAGAACGCATCTTCGGCTCCTTCTGCTGAAATGTGTCCAGTTAATGAATACTTTGTCCCAATTAAATACTAAGACCTACTCAATATGATATAAGTGTAACACCATATTTTTGAAGATGCAATGAAATTTCCCTATTCTGATTGTAAACAGGGTAGACTGTAAAATTATTCTTTTACAATCTACCCTGTTTGCGCTTATTTTTTTTCAATTACAGCATATGTACCAATGGCTGTGCAGGCAACTTTTCCGCTATTTGGAATTATTGCTTCGCAGTAGGCCGTTGCATTCCGTCTACCCAGTGAAGTTAGCTTAGCGCGGACTAGCACTGAGTCTTCCATCGGAATTGGGCGGAGATAATTTGTTGTCATGGAAATGGTAGGTGGAATATTCTGTTGTGAAAAACAATATACTACCATGCTCATAGCAAGATCCATCATGGTATTGGCCATACCGCCGTGCAGGGTTCCCAAGCCATTGACTTGCCACTTCTGAAGTGGGAACTTCAAAACAATCTCCTGATCCGCATCACAGCAGGAATCCAATTCTGCTTTTAGGCGACCGTTTAATGTGTCCGCCATTTCTGTGCAAATAAAGTGTAGCTCCTTCCGAAGCCAGTCCTCGGTTGGTAAAAGGGTCGTATCCACGCGAATTCCTCCATTCTGTCGTTCAAGTTGTGTGCCGTTGATAGAGAATATCCTGCGGCTATAATCTGCCTAGTAGTCCGGGCAATTGCGACAACGCTGTAATTTCATAGTCTGGCTGAAGCTCTGCATCAGTCGATCTCCCAGGAGGATGGAACCAACAGGTTAGAATTCCTGCATTTTTCCCGCCTTGTATATCCGATGTCAGACTGTCGCCAACGATAATGGATGAAATCCGCTTTTTGGGGGATATTATGTGAAAACATCGGTCAAAAAACACATGACTGGGCTTATCTGCACCGAGTTGCTCTGAGAGAAAAATTCCTTTGAAGTAATGCCCGATTCCTGCTGCTCCAATGCGACTGGTCTGCACAATTGCAGTGCCATTTGATACCAGGTACAGATCATAATCTCGATACAGCGTTTCCAACAGACACCGGGCACCTGGAATGAGATCATGCTCTTGTGCCAGCAGATGCTCATAGAGCGCTTGTGCTCTATGGCTGGATTGATTTATTCCCAGCTCCGCAAAGAAGATGTCAAATCTTC
>CABRZL010000134.1 GCA_902475435.1 uncultured Eubacteriales bacterium
TTATCGCTGACGGATAGAGTAATCTGCCCGCTTTCTGGATTATCCGTTACTGAAAATTGAATAGCGGGGGCGGTGTCCTTCACAGCATACTTTACACTGTTGCTAATAATCTGTCCCAAAATGAACATAAAGCCTTTTTTGTTAGAAATTACGTTACAGTCGTTCCCGGAATATGTGACAGAAAATTGGGCTTCTTCAAGCAAGGATAAATTGTCCTCAACCGCTTCCCGACAAGTCTCTAAGATCAGAATTGGTTCAAAATAGCAATCTTTGTGAGCCGCCCCAAGACGTGAAAAGTACAAAATCTGTTCTACGTTCTGCCGCACATGGTCGCGTACATATAGCATACGAGTATGCACCAACGGTGACATCTCAACCTTTCGATTATCTAAAAGAAGCGTCATAAGGGACAGAGGTTTCTTGATTTCATGCACCCAATTTTCAATATAACTTTCGTAGTTGGCAACCTTTAACTGCTGTTCGTTCACATACCCCTCTTGCATTCTCAGATGATGGGCTAATTCATGGATATATGGGCGCATTGACGCGGGGGCACTTTCACACAACAGGTATTCGTTTGTGTCGTCCGGCTCTAACAGAAAGCGCCGAAAAGCGGCATCAATTTTACTGCGTTTATGAATTGAGATGACAAAGGGGATGACAAACGCGGCAAGTGATACAAATATCATTAGCCCCACAAGGCTCAAAAAATCCCCCGGATAAGCCACCCATGCCAGAAACGCAAAGAACAAATCCAAGCAGCCAAGAGTAATCAACCAAATACGATTGGACGATACATAGGTCAAGAGAGTATTAAATTTCTTCATACTTCCACCTGCTCTTTCAAACGGTAGCCTTGCCCGCGCACCGTTTCAATGCGATCATCAAGTCCAACTTCACGCAGCGTTTTCCGCAGTCGTGTAAAATTGACTTGCAGCGCATTTTCGTCTATAAACTCCGCTGTTCCCCAAAGCACATGAAACAGGTCGCTCTTTGATACAAGGTTCGGGCTGCTTTTCAAAAGGGTGAGAAGTATTTTCCCCTCATTCTGCGGAAGAACATAAGATTTCTTTCCTGCATAGAGCGTAAAAGTGTTTGGATCAAGCAGGAAGCCGCCCCCGTTAAGCAATCCCTGCTGCATCTGTTCTTCTTTGCGGCGCAAGAGGTTTTTAATGCGGGCAAGAAGCCGTTCCGTGTTGCATGGCTTTGTTAGGTAATCGTCCGCCCCTAATCCCAAAGCGTGAAGCTCGTCCTGTAATTTATCTCTTGCAGTTAATATCAGCACAGTCCCAAGCTGTTTGGCCTTTACCTCTTTGCAGATTTCAAAGCCGGAGTGAAAAGGAAGATTGATGTCGAGCAAAATCAAGTCCGGGGAAAGAGACATTATCTGTGATACGGCATTTTCAAAGTCAAGCAAAGGAACAGCGTCATATCCCGCTTTTTCCAACACATCAATCAATTCTTCCCGCATATATACATCATCTTCAACCACAATAATTTGCGCCAATATGAACACCTCCTTCCCGAATAAGCCCATTAAGCATTTGGCTTCCAATTTAATTTGCTGATTTCACGGTTTGCTGTCCGCGCAATAGCCACACCGTACAATGCAAGCATACAAACAACGACAAGCGCCATAACGAGCAGCATAGGATAAGACTGTTGCAGTTTTGCCATATTAGAGTATAGGTAATGCTGCATTGCGCAAATTCCGACTGTACCGCTGATACACGCAGGAAACAGCGGGAGCAGAAAATACCATAGCACCTGTTGGTTTATGGAACGCTTCATTTGTTCGCGTCGTGCGCCCAGAATAGAAAGTGTCGCATACCTTGCCTTTGTTTCTCGCATTTGGGTTAGGAATTGCAGGGCAAGTAGGGCGCAAGCGATAATTAGAAGCATAAAACCCATGTATAAGGTCGTGTAGCTGCCGGAAATGACATAAAATAGTTGCCGTCCGAAATTGTCCAAATAGCTTTCGCAGTACAGTCCAGAGGGCTTTAACAGGTCACGGGCTTCCATAATCGACACCATCAGGCCATCAGCTTCCACAGTTTCGCTCGGAATACAGAAATTGTGATAAACGGTAACGGTGTCTGGATTTACATATTCAGAATATACTTCATCGGAAACAATCAATGCGGTTATGATTTTTACGTTTTCATCCGCAGTCAAGCCTTTCATCGGCACAAACGGGGTAAGCGTAATTGGCAGTCCGTCAATAGAAATCAAGACTTTACCATTAGCCCGTGCGTCCTCCGCAATCTGGTTCAACATGGTGGTGGTTTCTTCTTTTGTACTCCCCTGAAAATCCGGGTTAAGATAGAATACAGCTTCGTCGATTCCAAGAACGATAGTTTTTTCTCCAGCTGCTTCCAGCAATTCGTTATATGAAGATACGGGAATTAAAAATGGCGAAGCTCCCGTAGTATCAATACACCCTAAAAGGTTAAGCGCGGCTGGTTGATTGGGACTGAACTCATAGCTTGTAGCTCCTTGTGTGACGGGATCCTCTACTTCTGGCGGCAGATTCAAAACAACCTGTTCACGCAGCCCGGACCAATCTATAAAAGAGTTCGCTTTCACGGAAGCTGGGCGTTTCATTGTTCCTGTTTCCATGCGGCTCAAATCAGCCACATAGGGCTGCATTTGCTTACCCGAAAGGTATTTTTCAACAGTCGCTTCATTGCCCGTGACGGTAAAATCGTAAACAGAAGATCCCCGCGTCATTTGGTTCCCATACGACATAATGCGGGTTGATCCGTCCGCAATGAGCATGATAGTGAGCATAATCAAAATAGATGCAACACCGATTGAAATATACTTGTGGACTATATTTTCGTGTAACTGCCGCAGAGTGAAAATATATAGACCGTGTGTTGTGTTGCGTTTCACAGAAGCCGCCGCTGCGCTCAGCAAGCCTGCAAGCCCACGGATAAAAAGCATTGTTCCCACAATACCTAATATCACGGCAACAATTATCATCATACCGCCAGCAACCATGAAATACTTTAGGATTACCCAATATGCAAGCGTCAAAACTACCGCTCCGAGAATGAGGGAAAATAAGTTCCCACTCATTTTTCCAACTTGCTGTTTCTTCGCCATTTCTCCATAAAGGAGTTGGTGGATTTCTTTGTTGAATAGTCTTCCACAAAGGATGAACAACGCGACAACTTGAATCATTAGAAATCCAAGCGTTGTCAAGAGAACAGCGCTCACAGAAAAACTTGACTGATGTGCAATTATGCCGCGACCTACAAGCCGTGCCGTAGCAAGGCTGATTACCTCTGATAAAAAGCCGCCGCAAATCAGTCCGCCCAAAAGAGCCAGCAGTGATGTGATTAGCCCCTCTGCCATGATTTGAATAAACAAGTGTCGCTTTGTCATTCCAAACATCAGGTAAAGCCCTAATTCCCGGCTCCTACATTCAAGCTGATATTTGTTCGCAAAAATGACAAGGAAAAATACAAACAGCAGCGAAAAAAGATAAACCGTCGGCATTAGCATTGTCAGAAGTCGATTAACAGCGTCACTTTCGATTTCCTCCAAGAAGCGCATCACGTCCTGGCTTCCAAGGGAGAGGACGATATAAAATGTGGCTACAGCTGTAACCATAGTAAGAAAATAAATCAGGTTCTCACTACGGTTTCGTTTGGAGTTTCGCCACGCAAGGTTAAAGAACATTTGCACTCCCTCCTCCCATCTGTGCCATTACCTGTAAGATACGCGCATAAAATTCCTCCCGTGTTTCAGTCGGAATTTTCCGGCGCAGCTCATGGAAAATCACACCGTCCTGTATGAATAGGATTCTGGAACAAAAACTTGCAGCGTTCGGGTCGTGTGTTACCATCAAAATTGTGCGTCCGCGACCGTGATTGATCTCGCACAGTTTTTCCATAAGCAACCGCGCTGCCTTTGTATCCAATGCCCCAGTTGGCTCATCTGCCAAAATAATATCGGGGTCGGAAATCAAACTGCGGGCGGCAGCGACGCGCTGTTTTTGACCACCTGACATCTGCGCCGGAAATTTGGAGAGCACATCCGTGATTCCAAAAAGTCCTGCAATGTCATTCAACTTCTTCTCCGCAGCAGATATATCTACATTATGGATAGAAAGCGGCAGCAGGATATTTTCTCTGCCAGTCAAGTTGTCAAGCAAAGCAAAATCCTGAAACAGATAGCCTATTTTATTGCCCCGATACTCAGCCAGTTTTTCGCTATCAAAGGAACTCACATTTGCGCCGGAAAGCAGGACTTGCCCGGAGGTCGGTTTAATAACCGTAGCAATGCAATTTAGCAGGGTCGTTTTTCCTGATCCGCTTGCGCCCATGATCCCCAAAAATTCGCCATCAAGAACATCAAAGGTAATGCCATTAAGAGCTTTTGTAGGAACACCCTCTTTCGTATATACCTTGTGTATATCTCGGACTTCCAAAAGTTTTTCTTTGCAATTCATATTATCACCTTTTGCCTTTTCGCTTTTTGATTAGTTGTTGATTATATTTTACTGCATGGCAGGAAGATAAACCACTTACAGTTGATGTAAGGTTTCTATGCTAAATGCTAAAGGGCGGCGATGTGACGTTTGTGCCAGATCGCCGCTGCTTTTCTTTATATTTATTCTATCCGATGTGCTTGCCCGCTTCAAGGTAATAGTTATGAATTATTTTGGCTATCAAGTGGAACTATATAAACATATCCGAAAGAAACAAATTTTCTTGATAAAGATCATGTTTCTTCACTCAAAGATAGCTTTACAAAATACACCTCTAAGGCTACTACAATAGGTA
>CABRZL010000135.1 GCA_902475435.1 uncultured Eubacteriales bacterium
CCAGTTCTTCAATATCAAAATTTGTCCGGTCGGGCGTGTTGACTTCCCCCAGCAGAAAATCTGTGGAGACCTCAAACACTTTTGCAATGCGGAGCAAATGTTCTGTGCTGATCTTATCGGTTTTGCCGCTGACAAACCGGCTGATGGCGCTTTCGGTGCTGCCGATGCGGGTCGCCAGTTGTGCCTGGGTAATTTTATGTTCCTTCATAAGCTCCTGTATCCGCTGCCGGACATTGCCGGGCAGATAGGCTCCCTCCATATGCCGCACCTCTTTCCTGTAAACTCGTTGCATCCATTATACCTTATAAACTCAGCGTGGGCAAATACTTTCCGCTGGGTTCGCCGCTCTGATGTCTTGCATTTTTGCAAGATTTCAGGGTGGCGATTTTTCATTTCTTGCACTTTTAACGGATTTTTCGGTCTATAGGCTTTTTCCCCGTATATTCAGGCAGACGGGCAGATACCGTCAATAAATGATGGAGGGCAAAGCCTATGAATCTGTTTGAAACTGTAAAATCTGCTGTCACTGTGAAGCAGGCCGCCGAGCACTACGGCTGCAAGGTCAACCGGGGCGACATGATCTGCTGCCCCTTCCACGATGACCGGCATCCCAGCATGAAGCTGAACAGGGATTATTTCTACTGCTTTGGCTGCGGGGCCACCGGCGATGTGATCGACTTTGTGGCGCGGTTGTTCGGCCTGAGCAGCTACGAGGCCGCAAAGAAGCTGGCCCATGACTTTGGCATTGACCCGGACAAGCCCCCGGCAGCGATGGTGCTGAAAAAGCCATATCCGCTGGCGCGGGCCTTCCGCAACGATGAGATGTACTGCCAACGGGTGCTGTGCGATTATCTGCACCTGCTGGAACACTGGAAAATCGAGTACGCCCCACAGTTGCCGGAGGACAATCCAGACGATCGCTTTGTGGAGGCGTGTCATATGATCGAGTATGTAGATCATTTGTTGGACGTGCTCATGTTTGCGGAACTGGAGCAGCGCGTAAAGGCGGTGGATATGCTCCTGAAGGACGGAACCATCGCCGCGCTGGAGCAGCGGCTCAAACGTCTGGGAAAGGAGGTGCTGCACCGTGGCGAAGAACGAGCAATCGCGTGAGGTCAACCAGCCTGTCTGGTTCGACGGCAAGAGCATCAACGAAGCCCTGTTATGTGATGATTTTCTCAGCAGACACAAAATCATCTACACAAACGGGGCTTTTTTCACGCCCGATGGCCGTGTGACCGATGAACTGCCGCTGCGTGGAGAAATTTTTGAGGAACTGAAATGCTGTGTGGTCAGCAATATCCCCCGCAAAATCAGCAACATTGTGGAGCTGATGAAACTGGCGGCGCTAGTGGAGGATTTCCCGCCGGAGGCAGACCGGATTCATCTGGCAAACGGGACGCTAATGCTGGATGGCACCTTTACGGAAGGTAAGCCGGAGATTGTTCGCTGTCGCCTGCCGGTGGCCTATAATCCCGAAGCGTCCACGTCAACCCGCTGGCTAGCTTTTCTGGACGGGCTGCTTTACCCGGAGGACATTCCCACTTTGCAGGAGTTCATCGGCTACTGCCTGATCCCCAGTAACAAAGGTCAGCGGATGATGGTCATTAAGGGCAACGGCGGTGAGGGGAAAAGTCAGATTGGCGCGGTGCTGTCCACCTTGTTCGGCAACAGCATGAAGGATGGCAGCATCGGCAAAATTTCCGAGAACCGTTTCGCCCGCGCCGACCTGGAACACATCCTGCTGTGCGTGGACGATGATATGAGAATGGAGGCGCTGCGGCAGACTAACTATGTCAAGTCCATCGTCACCGCGCAGGGCAAGATGGATTTGGAGCGCAAGGGCAAGCAGAGTTATCAGGGCTGGATGTGCGCCCGACTGTTGGCGTTCAGCAACGGAGACTTGCAGGCCCTTTTTGACCGCAGCGATGGCTTTTATCGGCGGCAGCTGGTGCTGACTACCAAAGAGAAACCTGTTGACCGTGTGGATGATCCCGACTTGGCTGAAAAGATGAAAGCGGAGATCGAGGGCATCTTTCTCTGGGCCTTTGCGGGATTGCAGCGGCTGGTGGCGAACAACTTCAGGTTCATCGAGAGCCAGCGCACCAGAGAGAACCGGGAGGCAGTTAAGCGCGATAACAACAATGTGTTCGATTTTCTGGAATCCGAGGGCTATATCCGGCTGAAAGCCGATGCGTCCATCAGCTCAAAGGATTGCTACGACATTTACCGGATGTGGTGCGAGGAAAACAGTCTGACTGCCCTCAAACGCCGCAGTTTCAGCGATGCGCTGGTGGCAGCCTGTGGCAAGTACAATCTGGAACACTGCAACACGATCACTAATTCGGCAGGACGCCGGGTGTGGGGCTTCATGGGCATTGAGGCAGTGGCAAGACCGCATATAAACGAGTTTACGGACGCTTCACAGTGTACGTACGTACCGGAAGACTGGCGGGATTGATTTCAGATCTGGTCGCCGGTACGTATGTACGCAGCGATTAACCCTGTTACCTCATATATTGTAGAGACGCTTCATGCGGATAAAGTGGCCGTGCCCATTTTGGGTACGACCAGAACAATGCAAATATTCTCGGTTTGGTTAAGAAGTTGTAGGCGTTCCCATTTTGGGCACACCTACTTCAAGGCACGAAAGTGGTAGTGGTCATTTTGACCACAAGCAGAACAGTGAAACTATTCGCACTTTCGTGATGTAAAGTAGTCGGGGTCATTTTGAACCCGACTACTTTAGCGGAGCAAAGTGGCTGTGGACATTTTGTCCGCGACTAAAACAGTCAAGGGAAGAGGTGATTTTGCAGGTATATTTTAGAGTAATCTCAAAATGGCGAAATGTTTCTCTCTTATCCGTATACAGTTCGCCGGACGGCGGCTCACGGAACGGCGTACAGAGTGCACCGATTCATGACAATACAGCTCGAACAGTGAAAAGCCCCGCATTTCTGCGAAGTCGAATAATTTGTTACTGACCAACGATACGCTGGAAGCCATTTTTATCGCAAAACAGCATTTGCACAAATTTTACCATTGACCAAAACCGGCGCGCTCCCCAGCGTAGCCGGTTCTTTTTATGACGCAACCGAAAATCATGTTTTAGTTGTCAAGTGACAGGGTGTCACTTGCAAAAACGGAGGAATTATTTTATGAAGTCAAGTATCCGAAACGAAATCAAGGCGCAGATTATCCGCGCTGGTTACACCATGCAGGAAGTCGTTGATCTTCTGCATGACGAATACGGCTGGAGCGACAGCGTATCCAATCTTTCCGGGAAATTGCAGCGGGAATCCCTGCGGTATCGGGAGGCTGTGGAGCTGGCCGATGTGCTGGGCTATGATCTGGTCTGGCAGAAGCGGAGGGATTGAGCATGGAAAAAGCACAATATGCGATTATGCGATTCGCAAAGTACAAGGGGCCGGAAATCGGCAATATCGAGGCCCACAACGAGCGCACAAAGGAGAAATACGCCAGCAATCCCGATGTGGACACCAGCCGAAGCAAGTACAACTTCCATCTAGTCAAACCGCCCGGCAAATACCGGACGGAATCAGAGCGGCAGATTGCTGTTGCCGGATGCCGTACCCGAAAAGACAGCATCCGTATGATTGAGGCGTTGTTTACTGCCAGCCCGGAGTTCTTCAAGGGGAAGAAACGGGCGGAGATTCGGGTGTTTTTCGAGGAAGCCCTGCACTTTATGGAACAGCATCAATCCAAAGAGACAATTATATCCGCCGTGGTGCATATGGACGAGAAAACGCCCCATATGCACCTTTGTTTTGTCCCGCTGACGGAAGATGGCAGGCTAAGCGCCAAAGACATTATGGGCAATAAGAAGAAGCTGACCTGGTGGCAGGATGAGTTTTGGAAACACATGGTCAATAAGTTCCCGGATTTGGAGCGCGGCGAGAGCGCCAGCCTGACCGGGCGCGACCACATTCCGCCCCGTGTGTTCAAGGAGATGACCCGGTTGACCAAACAGAAGGACAAACTGGGGCAGCTGCTCACTGGCATTACTCCATTTAATGCAAAAAGCCGGGCGGAGGAAATCTGCAAAATTCTGGATACCTATATTCCCAGCGTGGAGAAGATGGACACGTTGCTGCGGAAATATGGCGTGGCTTTTACAAAAACAGCGTCCGAAAACAAAAAACTGAAAACGAAAAATGCTGAACTGGAAGAATCCCTCGCATCGGCACAGAAGGTCAGTGCGTTGAAGCAGATCGAAGATTTCAAGCTGCGGCGGGACTACGACAGTGCTGTGGCGATTTTGGAACAAATACCGGCAGAAGTATTGGAATTTTACAAACAGCCTCACAGAAAAGAAAGGGAAAATGCCTATGATAGATGAGTGGAGCGGTTTTGCAGACCTGTTGGCCAATCTAATCGAAAAATACGCTTTAGAGTTAGATATTGAGAATATGTCTGCTCCTTTAGTGCCTTGTGATAGGATGGACAACGCCGAAGTAGATAAAAAAGATTCTGATTCCAAGCAGGAAGCAGTTGAAAGCAAAATTGCTGCATGATATAATGAACGTGATAACAAAGTCCAAACAAAATTTACAACTAAAATCTGAGGTGAATGCGAATGGAACGCTCTAGCGATAAAATGTCAGGATCGGAAATGATAATCTATACAACGGAAGATGGTTTAACTAA
>CABRZL010000136.1 GCA_902475435.1 uncultured Eubacteriales bacterium
CCCACCTCAGAAGAAACACATACTGTATTTCCATACTTATACTGCATCAATACAGTTTCCACACAATTTCCATCTCTCAGGCGCCAAAGATATTTTATAGTACCATCTCGCCTACTTTCCTGCTTCCTTGCTATTTCCGGCACGGAAATATAGAATTGTTCGTCTAACATTTTTCGCAGCGGCTTTGCAAGGTTTGACATTTCCTCAAAGGACTTTGCCCCCCGATGAAGCCAGGAAAATATTTGCTTTGCTCGGAATCGAGGCTGCTCCAACTGGCACATAGCCGTCTCAAGTTCCAAAAGGTTCATGGATTTAATGTCCTGTTTCATGACAGCCTCCTCATACGACACATAAAGAATCCGTCACAGCTATCAATCCCTTGATAGAGTGTCAACATACCAGGCTGCTGCTCCTGCAAGGAATCTGGCAGCAAAAGCTTCTCCGGTTGAAACTCCGGATGCCGCTCCAAAAACGACTGGACCACAAATTCATTTTCTTGCTTTAAAATTGTACAAGTACTATACAACAGCTGTCCGCCGGGTTTCACATACGTCCCGGCGCATTCCAGTATTTTTTTCTGAAGCTCAGGCAACGCCTCTATGGATGCTAAATCTTTATATCGAATATCCGGTTTTTTTCGAATTACACCTAACCCCGAACAAGGGACGTCAGCAATCACAACATCAAACTGAGCTTCCCACTCTGTTCTGCGCTGTGTACCATCATTTTGTAATGGAGTTACAATCGTAATTCCCAAGCGATCCGCTGCATCTTCAATCTGAGACAGCTTTCCCTTATAAAGATCACAGGAAATTATCTCCCCCTGATTTTTCATGATCATTGCTGCAGCCATAGTTTTCCCGCCTGGCGCTGCGCACAAATCCAGCACACGCATTCCGGGATGCAATTCCAAGACTTGCACCGACAACCTTGCCGCTGCATCCTGTATTTGAAACCACCCCTGCTGAAAACTTTTCAGCAGGTTTAGGTTTCCCGTACCACGCAAAAGATAACAATCCTTCAACCACGGATGCGCCTTAACGTCAACCTCTTCTGCCTGCCACGCCGACAATAATTTCTCTTCCTTACACCGCAGAGGATTCCACTGTGCGCAAGTCTCTGGACTACTATTATCCGCTTCCAGAATTTTTCCCAGACGTTTTCCTACAGACTGTTTCATTAAATCTACCAAATCTGCTGGATGGCTATAACGAATGGAATAATCGCTTGGAACAACCAATGTATCTTTTTCTCGGCTCAGATTCCGCAAAACTCCATTACATAACCCAGCCTCTCGTTGGCCAAATCTTTTCTTTGCCTGGCTAACTGCTTCATTCACAGCAGCAGAGTCAGGGACTCGGTCCAGAAATAAAATCTGATAAACCGCCATCCGCAATATATCACGTAACACCGGTGGCAGATTCTTTTTCCCTTTCAAGAAATGATTGATATAGTAATCAAGAAGCGCCTGATTTTGAAGCACACCAAAGCAAAGTACCGTACAAAATCCTGCATCTCTGGAATCCAAATGTTCTCTCTCTAAAAACTCCTTCAGTACAGCGTCTGACCATGCATCCGAAGTACGGCAGGCAATTAACACCCGAAGCGCTGTATTCCTTGCAGACATTCAATCGCTCCTTATTCTATGACAATGGGATGGCCTCGCAAATAGTCGGCACAGGACATACGTTTTCCGCCCTGCGCTTGAATTTCCTCTACCAGAACGACATGTCCTCCTCCGCAGGCCATTTTCAATCCGTTCTTAGTAACGGCCACTGGAGTCCCATCTGGTTTTTGTGTAGTTTCATCCATCGGCTGTACAGCAAACACCTTATATAATTTCCCGCCTAATTCCATCGTAGCCACTGGCCACGGATTCATCCCCCGCACATGACAGGATATTTCTCTGGGGCTTTTGCTCCAATCAATAGGCGCCATGTTTTTTTGAAGCATTGGTGCATAGGTGGCCTCTGCGGGATCCTGCGGAATCCGGACTGTGGTACCCGCTTCAATCGCTGGTATTGTTTTACTCAGCAGCTCCGCTCCTGCTTCAGCCATTTTTTCCGTTAAAGTTGCCGTTGTATCCGTATCTTCAATTGGAACAACGATTTTATCAATCATATCGCCCTCATCCATGCCGGCAGAAAGGTACATCGCAGTGACACCCGTTTCCCGATCGCCGTTTAGAATGCTCCACTGGATTGGTCCGGCCCCACGAAGCTTTGGCAACAAACTGGCATGAATGTTGATACAACCATATTTAGGGATGTCCAACACTCGTTGCGGCAAAATTTTCCCATAGGCCACCACGCAAATTAGCTCCGGCCGGAACTTCTCCAATTCCAGCAAAACATCCTCGTCTCGAAATGTCGATGGTTGAACCACCCGAAGATGATGAGAAACAGCGAATTCTTTCACAGGCGAAGGTGTTAACTTCATTCCTCGGTTCTTTGGCGTATCAACCTTTGTGTAAACTGCAACAATTTCATGTCCGTCTTCATACACACGTTGAAGGCAGACTGCCGCAATTTCCGGCGTCCCCATAAAGACAATTCTCAAACGCTCTCCGCCTCCTCCGTAAAATCTTCCGAATCCGCTTCTTCCATCTCTCTCAGTTCATCTTCTGAAAGAATATGATCCGCACGGTCCACAAACAAAATGCCGTCCAAATGCTCGCATTCGTGAACAAAGCAGCGCCCAATCAGGCCGGAGGCCGTTTCTGTAAATGGATTTCCGTTCCGATCTAACGCTTTAATCGTAACAGTCATAGGACGAGTTACTTCACCCCAAATTCCCGGAAGACTCAGGCAACCTTCCGGACCGGTCTGCTCTCCTTCTGTCGCAATCACCTCCGGGTTTACCAGTTCTAAAATAGAACCGTCCTCCTTTTCAATTACCACAATACGCCGTAAAATTCCAACCTGTGGGGCAGCCAGTCCAACACCGCCGGAATCCTTTAACGTTTCAACCATATCGTCCAATATTCCATGCAATCTGGAATTAAATGCTGTCACAGGACGTGAATGCTTTCTCAGGGACTCTTCATCATGTTCTATTGTCAATATTGTTCTTAGTGCCATTTTTAATTCTCCTCCAATTTAACCCAGTGGATTGACATCCACGCAAGCTGTAATATGTCCATTCGCTCGATCTCTTACAAATTGTTTGAGCAGCGCCGACAACAATGTTCGCAATTCCTTTGAGTTTTTTGCTAAGATTGTCAGTTGATAATGATACCTGTTCATGATACGAACCACCGGTGCAGGAGCCGGCCCCATTACTACCATTTTTTGATGCACCCACGCCTCACCTTGCAGGATCTGACTTAACATTTGTCGAAAACGCAATGCTCCTTCTGCAACCTCGTTTTCAAAAACGCCAAAAAATTTCACTTGTAACACATCTGAAAAAGGCGGACAACCACGTATTTGGCGAAGCGGCAATTCGGAAGCATAGAACGCATCATAATCTTGGCTGGCAGCTTGCAGAAGCACCTGGTTCTCCGGCGTTACCGTCTGAATGACAGCACGCCCCTTATTTTCTCCACGTCCTGCTCGTCCAATCACCTGTGTGATTTTCGAAAATGTATTTTCCGCTGCTCGAAAATCATCCGTATATAAAGAGCTGTCCCCGTCCAGCACGCCAACCAGCGTTACATTTGGAAAATTTAATCCCTTCGTAACCATCTGTGTTCCAATCATTACGGGAATTTTTTCTTGCTGAAACCGTGAAAGGATCTTATCATGTGGATTGGTTGCACTGACTGTATCAGCATCCATACGAATTGTTTCGATCCATGGCCAGATCTGATGAATTTCTTCCTCCACTTTCTGTGTTCCTGTACCCACATGCCGGTAAGTACTTCCGCATTCCGGACACTCTCCAGCAGCAAGTTCCGAATACCCGCAGTAATGACACATCAGACGATGGTTGGCAGAATGATAAGTTAAACTCACAGAACACCTGGGACATTGCGAAACATGACCGCAAACGGGACAAAGGATTGTCCGACTAGCTCCTCGTCGGTTGAGATATAAAATAGTTTGTTCACCGCTTGCAAAGTTACGTTCCATCTCCTCCCGAAGACGTTCGGAAATAGACGTGCTGTTACCGTTTTTCAGCTCCTCTTTCATATCTGCAAGTACCACCTGCGGCAGGCTCTTTCCACCAAAACGATCTGTCAACTTCAAAAGCTGATATCGTCCTTGGCGGGCCAAATACATAGACTCCATACTGGGCGTCGCAGATCCCAATACAACTGCGGCTTTTTCATGCACGCCTCTCCAAATGGCCACTTCCCTTGCATGATATCTGGGGTTCATCTCTGATTTATAGGTATGCTCATGTTCTTCATCCACTATTATGATTCCCAGCTTTTTGATCGGTGCAAAGACTGCAGACCGGGTACCAACTACAACACTAGCCGTTCCCGAACGAATACGTTTCCATTCGTCATAGCGCTGTCCCATCTGTAGTGCACTGTGAAGCAGTGCCACCTGATCCCCAAATCGTCCCATAAATGTCCGCATAAGCTGCGGTGTCAAAGCAATCTCCGGAACCAATATCAATGCGCTTTGCCCCATTTTAA
>CABRZL010000137.1 GCA_902475435.1 uncultured Eubacteriales bacterium
CCGGTAAACAACATCCGGCTGTGTACTGTCGTCAAACTTGACCCCCAGCCATTTCTGCCCCTTCATACGAAAAGGAAGCGACAAATAGGGTTTCGTCATTTCGGAAAGAGTTTTCTGACCGCATTTGATATCGCATCGCTGTATCTCCGTTCCGGTATCAGAATCCCACTGACGCATGAGAAGCGCGACCCACTTTCCCGTATTTGGATCAGTCAGAACCGAAAAGCCAGGAAAATCGGCCCATTTATGCTGCTCCTGAATATGAAATTTTTCTTTGGCATATGCAGTCAATTCCGACAGTTCCAATGTGTCACCTCCATTGCTTCAAGACATATGCGTTCATATTATTCTGATTTTCCTTTATAGAGAAACGCAATTTCCTACTGCTGTAAGTTCTTCAACAGTGGAACAGTAAAACAAACTGCGCCCGGTTGCGTGTCAACTGACAAAACATTGTATCAAAATTATACTATTTCCAGGCAAAAAATCAAGTACGCACAATATGCGTACATAGTACCAAGTCAACTACGTTTTCCACGAGGAAATTATTCCTTCTGCAAAAAGGAAGCGTAACCCCGAAGGCCGGTATTTAGTGTCGGCATGATAGAGATCAAAAGCAGCAGGCAGGTTCATATTCCCTGCCCGCTGCGGACTGTCAAAAAAAGTTGGAGGTATTGCCCCTCCAACTTTTTTACTGCATGGATTCCAATTGAGTCTCTTCCTCCAAGAGATTTTCATAGAGCTCAATTCCTGTCCAGTTCTTATTCGTTTCTGTCAATACAGCTCTCAACACTTTCTCTTCCGTCATCTGACTACATGCCGCTAACAGAAAGTGAAACATCTGTCCTTCCACATTTGCCAAAAGCAACATTTTTCTCTGCAATTCTCTTCCAACACACAACGCCGGCGGCGCTTTTCCGGCAAGCACATCCCCTATTCTCATGCCATAGAATGCTTTTTCCACAGGAAGGATCCGGATGAGTGGAAACTTCCTTAACAGTAACCGAAGGGTTCCGACCTCCTGCGGTGTAAAGTTATAGAGCATAATTGCTGTACTTTGCACTAAATTTTCCTTTCTAAATCAAGATAAAACAAAATTTACTTACGCTGATAAGTGAAACCAATGGTCTCACGACCACAATGGGACGAGATGATACTACCAGCTCTAGCGGTCATCACTTCTTGAAATATCCCGGACTTCCACACAAGCTCTACTAAGTGATCAAATAATATTTTATCAATTCCTGCGTGATAAATACATGCAATACCGCCATCGGACTCTTCGCTCGCCAAAGCGAGCTTATCCTTCAAAAATTTCTCAAAACATTCCGAAGTTTTCCCACGGTATTTTTTCCCTACAGAAAGTGTTCCGCTGCTCATTTCAATGGCAGGTTTGATTCCCAAAATATTGGCTCCGAGCGCTGTTACGGAACTACAACGTCCTCCCTTCGCGAGATAGGTCAGACTTCCAACAATAAACGATGTGTTTGTTTTTTGGATTTTCTGCTGAATTTCATTTGCTATTGCCGCCGCATCTAATCCGGCATCACGGAATCGGCACGCCTGTACAGCCAATAGTCCGCCGCTACAGCTAAGTGCCAATGAATCCAACACATGCACATCTTGTAAATCCCCTGCAGCAAGGGCCGCATTTTGACAGGTGCTTGAAATTCCGCTGGACAATCCTATATGTACCACAGCACACCCCTGATCTGTGTGCTCCTTAAAGAATTGATAGTATTCTTCCGGCGGGATCGCCGAGGTCTTAGGCAGTATTCCCTGTTCTTCATAGGTCCGGAAAATATCGTCCGGCGTAATATCAATCCCGTCTTGAAATGTTTTCTCTCCCTCATGCACATACATATGCGTAATTTGTATACCATATTGCTCCCGCATAACCGGATCTAAATCACAAGCAGAATCACAGGATACCACGATTGGCTTCTTCACGTATTTTCCTCCCTTATAAGATGTGCTGATGCCTGATAAATCTCTTTGCGGAAGTCTGGTTCCGGGCTCAGTCTCTCAAAAATGACACGATAGCCATATTTTTTTGCAGCAACTTCCAAATGAGCCATTGCCACTCCTACATCCAAACACTGAAAATAATTAAATTGATTAAACTTGAAAATTCGGTTATTCTTTCTGTAAATATGAATTCGATGCGTATCAACCAAGTAACGCACCGGTTCCATATTCATGCAACTAGGCGCCATCCAGGTCAGCTCCATAATCTCTTTTCTCGGATACCCCATATCCCCATAGGCAATTGCACTTAGTTTTTTCTTCTTGGTAATCTCGTCCGCCGAGCTTCTGAACGGCTCAGGCGACCGTCCAAACGCAACACATGTAATATACGGCAAAACATCCTCAAAGTCGTGTTCTGCTTCCAATGATCCCTGCCAGCAGCTTGCAATATTATGGGCCGTTAACCAAAGAACCGCCATTTCCCCAATATAGCCGGCATTTTGTAAGCAATTTTTGATCTTTTCGGAGCGAATCACCAAATAGTGTGGAGCCTGAAGGCGAGGAACACCATTGACCACTCGACACATATCATCCAGTGGCAGGATGTCAAAATTCCAATCAATCGAATCATCCGGTACTGTCAACTCCGAAAGGAAATCTACCAAATCCTCAATAATTTCCGGTTCCAGCTCATCCATATCAAAGTTGCGGATACTTTTTCTTGCAATAATTGCCTCATCCAGTGTCATATCTTTCCTCCAGCATGATTGTCCATGTCAAACAAAAATCTTACAACCGCCTCACCGATTGGTCTGGCCTGTCCCGCAGACGGATAGCAGTGTATTTTAATGGACGGGTTAAAATTTAATTCTGTCACCGCATAGATGCTCTCCTCTGCCGAACGAGTAATATCCTCCGAAATGATATCCACGCCGCAAAACACTGCTCCCACAGCCGCAGCTGCCTTCAGTGCAATTTCACGATACGTCGGATGTACGATATCCGTACAATCAATTGCATCGCCTCCTGTCGACACATTGGAGTTTTGTCGAAGCGTAACGATTTCCCCCTTTTTAGGTACCGTCATAAAGCTTCGTCCATGGATCTGTAGATGAAGCGCCTCTTCCGCTCCCATGCCGATAAAACTCAGCGGACGTGCGTGATTCGGTCCACGCCGGGGATCATTGGATTTTTCTATCACAAGATCCCGAATTGGTCGAATTCCATCCCCCACTACAAAAGCTGGTATTCTCTTACTCACTGCCTGCACTACATTCCCAATCACCAAAAAGCGATAATCATCTCCGGGAATATACTCTTCTACCAAAACCTCCGGGCTATTGGAAAATGCAATATCCAATGCTTTTTCAAAATTCTCCGCAGAAGGATACTGCGTAAACACCGTGATACCTTTTCCATAATTCGCAAAATTTGGTTTAACCACACAAGCGACACGATTATGCACCCGGAATTCTGCCAATGCCGTATCCTTATCCACATAAATTTCACCACGTGGTGTCGGTATTCCATGCTCGCACAAAAGACGCTTCGTAAGATTTTTATTCCGCATCAATAATATACTTACGCAATTATCGCGGCTTGTTTTTGTAGCTTGCTTGACATATTCCACATGCTTATCTCTGGTAAGCTTCACAAAATTGTCTTTTCGATCCAGTACTTCATATTTGACGCCCAATTTTAAGCACGCCTTAATCAGCGCCTGCGTTGAAAGTTCCAGATCCTCAAAGCCCTTTAAAAGATAATACATTTCATTGGATTTGTTGAGAGCCCTTTGCGCTGCTTCAACTCCAAAGGCAACATAGCCTTTTTTTTCAATCTCATGATAAATCCTGTGGCTATAGAGAAGCTCCGGATTTTCCACGCGCTGCCTGGCAATCGACAGCGCTTCCAATGCCTGCGGCGCATCTATCTCCTGATAAAAAACCGTCATCTCATCGATGAGTCGCAAGGCTGCCTGCTGAAGTGTCTCCGTTCTCTCTGGAAGAACAATTTCTACCGATGTAGGATCATAAGCTGCGCTGGCTATATGATTCTGATAAGAGATTCTTTGCCATTGTTCTGTAAACTCAAAGTCCGGTTTTGTAGCCAAATATAGCAGGAAATATTCAATTAGCTCCATATCCGACTTGCTCATACCATTTTTATCCAGCGGATTCAGATCAAACATGCGCAGCTCAATATGATTGACGCCATTTTCCCGCAAATTTTTCATCAAATATTTTCCCCGCGGCTTTAAACGCACAGGAGAATAAAACTCACTGGAAGAATACAGTTCTCCACGCCGGACCGTATCCACAATACTATTAATGTACGTATCCAAATTCTGATAATTTAATATAATCTGCTTCTTGTTCCAGTAACCGTACTGGCTATTTCTCATGGAAGAATATCCAAGAAATCGCCCCCCGCCTACCGAGATTCCTTCATCCAGGAAGCTCTCATGAAAGATCGGACTTGCCGCCGTCATCAGGACAGGAAACCAACTGTAAAGATAACAATTCTTTGCCATCGTCAGATAGATCTCACTGCGAAGATAACGAAAATCATCTTGCCTCCCCATCAATTGATGTAGGCGCATAATAAGTC
>CABRZL010000138.1 GCA_902475435.1 uncultured Eubacteriales bacterium
TTTGTGGGAGCATCCGGAATATCTGGAGATGGAGGGCGGAAGCTGCGCCTGTGTGATGTTTATCAGAAAATATCCGAACGGTTTGACAGATCAATTCTTAAATGAACTGACAAACATGGACTTCCCGATCATTTACTCGATGGATGTGGAGCCGCTTGACAATGATGTGGCTTATCAGATGGTGATGAAAAAGTACATGTCCAATGAGCGAAGTATTAACCGTGAGCAGGAGTTGAAAAACGAAAATGGAGATTATTCTACAAACATCAATTACGAGAGGAGAAAGCAGCAAAGAGATACCGAGGAGATGCTTGACCGTATTTCTTCGTTTGATGAGCGGCTTCTTTATGTGGGGATCACCATTGTGGTAAAAGCTGGTTCGATGGAAGAACTGGAGGAACGGACAGAAAAGGTGCGTATTATTGGAAAAACGCACAACATGGATATTGTTCCACATTCCTACCGACAGCTTGATGCCTTGAATACATCATTGCCGACGGGAGCAAGATTTGTTGATACGATGCGGACAATTACCTCCGAGGAACTTTCCATTTTCATTCCGTTTAATGTGCAGGAAATCCATGATGATTTAGGCTACTGCTATGGATTTAACAAGGTATCCAAAAATCTGATCATCGGTAACCGTAAATTATTAAAGAATGGAAACGGGATGGTGTTTGGTGTTCCGGGTTCCGGAAAGTCCTATAATGAGAAATCCGAGATGGGGCAGGTGTTATGTTTCTCAAAGGATGATATTATCGTGGTAGATCCAATGGGTGAATACAAAGACATTGCTGCAGCGTGGGGCGGTCAGTATATCAATCTGACACAGTCTGCGGAAAATGTTTTTTATGTCAATCCGTTCCATGTACCGGATGTTGTGCCGGACATTGACCGTTTTGTGGCAGAAAAAGCAGAGTTTGCCTATGCAATCTGTGAACAGGCATTGAAACCGGTGCCGCTTACCAGCAGACATATCGCTGTAATTGATAAGGCAGTCAGCCATATGTATGAGGAATACTTTAAGAAGCGAAAAGATAAAAGACGGACGCGAAACCGTCCGGAATCTCCGACAATTCCGGTGATGAGAGATTATATTCTTGAGCATTATGAGGGGAATGAAGCAGCACAGGAGATCGTAGACCAGTTGGAAGTATTTGCAGATGGTACGCTTGACATTTTTGCCAGAGAGCAGTCCATATCCGATGAGAACCGATTTACCGTGTATGGATTTTCGGAACTGGGAAAACGAATGCGGGCAATGGCAATGCTTGTGATGATTGAAAGTATCACGGCTAAGATCAAATATAATCAGTCAGATGGGGTTGCTACATGGGTTTATGTGGATGAGATGCACGAACTTTGGGGAGAAGAATATAGTTTACATGCACTGGAGAAGATGTGGCGTGAGGTCCGTAAGCGTGGTGGTATCTGTACCGGGATGAGCCAGAACTTGATCGATGCGCAGAGAAACCGTTCTACCAAAACAATGGTTTCCAATTCTGAATTTATGCTTTTGCTGGATCAGGGAACAATGGATAAGGAAGCGGTAGAAGATTTGTTTGATATTTCTTCCGAGCAGCTTGCCTGTGTGAATGGAGCGGAGCCGGGAATGGGACTTATCCGGTTTGGCGATAAGATCGTCCCGTTTGATAATACGATGGAAAAAGACAGCAGTCTTTATCAGTTATTTAATACCAATTTCCATGAGATGGTCAATAAAAAAATATCAGGCAAACAGGGAAAAAACAAGGAAAAATAAGGGCAGATGAATTGACGAAAATCGTTGAATTATGGCGGAAAAAATGATATATTAGTTGCATGGCGTAAGCCATAGGAAAGTACCCATGACAGGGCGCTAAGCGTCCGGTGGACGCTTGTTTGGCGCCGACCGTAGCGGAGCGAAGAGGTAGCCTCCCAACACCGAATGACCGGCTTGCCGGAATACATAGGAAGGGAGGTGGCGTGAATGACAGCTTTTGAAATCCTTTCGATTTTCATCGGCATATTAACATTGTTATGTGCCTTTGGTAGTCTTGTTATAGCGTTGCTTGCCTTTCTCAATAAGAGAAACAAGCGAAAATAAAAATGCCTATCCTGTCGGCAAACAGGATAGGCGGTGTCTGTAAAGACACTTAATCCATCTTGGGAGCATCCACTTTGGAGTGGGTACTTTCCTTTTCTAATATCAATATATCATATTTCCCCAAAACATTCAACAGAAAAATCAAAAACAAATATACAGCCCACTGAATATAATTGGAGGTGGCAGCGAATGGATCATCTTGACAAAGAGGTCATTGAATCATTAAGTGAACCGGCGAAGCGTGTGTTCAAAAGTCTGGATTATCGTTCCAAACAGCGAATGTTAAAGAAAGCCAGAGAAATGGCTAAGGCTGAAAAAATGAAACGGCGGAAAAAGAGCCGGTTTAAGAAAAAAGGCATTGAAAAATGGAATAAAGGCAAAAAGCAGAAGAAGGGCAGTTCATCCAAAAGTGAGCGTGTCCTTTTTTCTATTCATGAAACAAGGGAGCTTATGGTGCAGTCCATGCATCTGATGCTGCTTGGAAGCAGTGTGGCAGATGCTTCTTATGAAGAAAGAAATACGGAACATACAACAGATACACCCATTAGGCTTTCTAAAGAAACTGCCAGAAAAGGTGCACATACAGCAGTGGGCGGCATGAAAACGCTCGTGCATAAAAAGCTGCAAAGCAGGGAAAAGAGAAAGGCTGCAAGAAAGTCAACGGAGAAATCGGCACAGGCTGTTCGATCGGGAGCAAAAGCAGGAGCGCAGGCAGGAAAATCTTTGGTAAAGACAATACAAAGTGTTGTTCAGGCAGTAGCGGCAAATCCCGCTGTATGGATAGCACTTCTTTTGATTATTCTTGTGGCAGCTATCGTGGGAGCAATCGGAGCAGTGGTTGGCTCCGGCGGTGCTGCTAATGAATCACAGGACGGAACCTATCAGGCACAGGTATCTGGAAAGACAGAAAGTTTCCGTGAACTTGTCTCGGAATACTGTGAAAAATATGGAATTGATGATTATGTGGATCTGTGTCTTGCCGTGATTGAACAGGAAAGCGGAGGAACGGAACCGGATATCATGCAGACGGCACAATCCTATTACAATGTGAATCCACCGATTGACAGTGCAGAAGAAAGTATTGACTGCGGAACGCATGAATTGTCGGACTGCCTGACAAAAGCGAAGTGTCAAAGCCCGAATGACATAAAAGGAATTTCTCTTGCCCTGCAGGGGTACAACTTTGGGAATGGCTACATTGACTGGGCATTAAAAAATTATGGCTGTTACACCAAAGAAAATGCCGGGATCTTTTCAGCAAAGATGTGTGCGGAACTTGGGTACAGTTCTTATGGTGATACCGAGTATGTACCTCATGTACTTCGTTACTATGTGATGAATGAAGAAACCAGTGTATCCAATGAATCCGCTAAAAAGATTTTAGAAGAATTGAAGAAAAATAATACAGCACCGGCGGAGGCGTGGGAGGTGATCGAAAAAGGGGCTTCTTTGATCGGGACGGTGAAATACAGCATGGAGAAACGGCAGTCGGATGGACGGGACAAACCGGAGTTTTTGGACTGTTCTGCTTTTTCCGCATGGGCATTTCATAAGGCAGGAGTGACCAGTGTGCCATATGGTTCTACGACAGCAACTTTTATCGGTTCCAAAAAGTTTCAGGACATATCTGCTGACCAGTTACAGCCGGGAGATATTGGATTGAAAAGTAAGACAGGTGGAACCGGTGGGGCAAATCATGTTGGGATTTATTGTGGGAAAATGAAAGATGGCAGAGTGGTTTGGCTTCACTGTACCAGTTCCAGCGGTTCTTCCTCTTCCCTGACTGGAAATACAGAGGGACCGATGTTTGGTGTTTATACGAATTTTACTTATTTCAGACGGTTAAAGAAATGGGACAAAAAGTAGCGTTTGGACATTATGTCCAAACAGGATAGAAAGTGAGTAAGTCATGTTAAGAAACATACGAAGATTTTATTGGAAGCAAAGAGACAGGGGACAGGGAAGAAAGACTGTTATGGGAGTGTTGGTATTTTTCATGTTTGTTGCGATTATCGTGGCAGCTATCATAAAAAGTATGATGGGAGGACACGGTACGGGATTGGAAACGGTTCATAAAAACAACACGGCAACCGATGCTGCGGTCGTTACAGAAACAGCATCGGGGGCATCTGTAGCTGCGACAGAGACAGCACCGGATCGTGAGCTGCCGGAAGAAACCAAAGAAGCGATTTCTGTGGATACCACAAACCTTAGTACCTTTTTAGGATTTATGTCGGACACAGCTTATGAAGATTTGAAGAATCAGTTGATTCAGATTTGTAAGGACAGGAAATGCAGATCTGTCAAAAAACTGACCTATCAGCAGACGGAGGCATTTGATGTTACCAGTTTTGTTCTTTTGTCAGATGGCAGTGTCTATCAGTGCAATTACAATCTGAAAAGCTGTCAGATGTCACTTTCAGAAACATCATACGATGAA
>CABRZL010000139.1 GCA_902475435.1 uncultured Eubacteriales bacterium
CCCGCCGGTATGTAAAATTTCCGTTACATCCGGGCAGCTGTCCGGGATAATGGCCTCTGCAGTTTCCTCTACCGTTTTTGTCTCCCGCAGCACCGGCCGGAGATACTCCATTGCTTCTGTCAAAAATTCCAGTTTCAGCGAACTCACTCCTTATTTCCGGAGCTGATGGCTCCGATCTCTAAAAAATTATATTCACCCATTTCTATAACTAGACCACATCTCTCAAGATTACTTCAAGCAAATGCAGCCGGCAACAATACATCCTAGCCCAATCAAAATTGGGCATAATCCGCTTTGAAGCAATACCGACAAGATCATACCAACTCCAAAGGCAGCAAGCGCAATACCTATACATTCCTTACGTCTGACCATAAAAAATTCCCCCTGCACAGTCTATGCAGAGGGAAACGCTTTGTGCTAAATTCTTTTTAGTTTGACTCAATCAAATAACAGCAACCTCCAGAGAAGGAGATTTCTACAATGTCTCCAATAAATTCATTGCTGATTGTAAGGCTATCACCCCGACGAACATCCCGATTTCTCAATGGATATTTTGCCCCGTTAATCTGAAGCCCCGTCAAGATTCGATCCACAGGAATCAGAGAGAAAAAATGATACCCAAGATTCGGAACATGGTAAGTCCCAGGCAGCAAAAACTGTATCCGGTTTCTCGGATTTAAAATAACTCCTTCCGTCCCATTCCTGGTCGCTGTTTCTAAAAGCCCCATAGCGGCCATATGATGATCCAGTCTCCCGCCAGTACAACCTGTGAAAATAAACTCCGTCACATCATGATCCCGCGCCCAATGATAAGCTGCTTCCAAGTCAGTTACATCTTTTTCAGGCCGCAACAAAACATTGATCATTCCTGCTTCTTCTCTTCCACCGGAATCTCCATCTCCAACATAAACTGTTGGAAAAAATCCCGCTATCCTGGAAAGGACAAGTCCTCCGTCAGCTGCAATGACGATATCCGGCCACTCACTATATGGACGCAAAAATTCCCAACTTTCACATGGGGCAGAACCAAATATCAGACCTTTTTTCGCTCCCATGCTTTCAGCTCCTTCGTTTTTTCATAAAGACGCACATAGCTTGCATGACGACTGGGGTGAATTTTTCCCGCTTCCAATGCCGCTAAGATCGCACATCCTTTTTCCTTGATATGTGCACAGTCATCAAATCGGCATTTTCCCAGGTACGGTGAAAACTCAGGAAACGCTAATGCCAGATGTTCAGGTTCCCCCAGTTCCATTTGATCTGTATCAAATGATGAAAATCCAGGCGTATCCATAATTTTTGTACCATCAGCCAGTGTAAAGAGCTCTACATGGCGGGTGGTATGCCTACCCCGTCCCAGCTTTTCATTTAAAAGGCTGGATTTTCCCACACCAGAATTTCCGGTAAATGCCACCAGTTTCCCACGAAGCACTTCATACAGCGGTTCAATTCCCTGACCTGTTTTTGCACTAAGCCGTAGCACTGTCATTCCAGTATTTTGATAAATTTCAAAAAGCTCATCTGCTGGGTTCAGATCGCATTTATTCAGCACCAATATGAGCTCTACATGCTGCTCTGCTGCAATGACAGCCACTCGATCAATCAAAAACGGTTCTGTCACCGGATTCACCTGCGCTGCCATCATCACCAAGGCATCGACATTTGCTACCGCCGGACGCACAAAGCTGTTTTTGCGCGGCAGGATTTCCCGTATATAGCCTTCATTTCCACTCAACTGAAAACTTACTTGATCTCCCACTAATGGGGTAATATGCTCTTTTCGAAACTTACCTCTGGCACGGCAGCGGACTACTTCTATACCAGTATTAACATCATAAAACCCACTCAGGGCCCGAATAATTGTTCCCTGCTTCTCCATAAATACTCTCACTCATCTGGTACAACTGGATCTGTCCCACTCACAACAGGGTCTGTTTCCTCCGGAGCCGTTGGCGTTGGTTCCGCTGAGGGTTCCTCCGAAGGAGATGGGCTGGGCGACGGCTCCGGTGTGGGTGTGGGCGTTGGTGTGGATGTGGGTTCCTCTGTCGGTTCTTCTGAAGGAGATGGACTGGGCGACGGCTCCGGTCTTCCCAGGGAAACCCTGATACTTACTGTAGTTCCCTCAGGAACTTCAGTTCCACGGGAAATACTTTGATAGAACACTATTCCCTCGTCTTCATCATTCTCTACTTCTGTAACTTTTGCCACCAGATTATACTGCTCTAATAAACTTATTGCATCCGCTTCTTCTAACCCAATGACGTATGGAACCTCGGTCATCTCTGTGCCAACCCCTTGTGAGACAACAACTTTAACACTATCTCCATAATTCAGCGTTGCACCTTCCGCAGGATCCGTGGAAATAACATATCCCTCTTGTACATCCTCTGATTCTTGAAATTCATAACTAACGCTAAGGTTTAGCTCCAGTCCATCCAAAGCAGTAACTGCCTCCTGCTGCGTTTTTCCTTTCAGATCTGGCATTACTTCTGTTTGTGCCCCTCTGGAAACTGTCAGCCGGATGGTTGTACCGGACACTACTTTTTTCCCCCGCTCTATACTTTGCTCACAGATTTGACCTTCCTCATATTCCGCATTATACACATGGTCTCCCTCTACTAAATTAAAATCCGCGTAAAGCTCATTCTCAAGAACATCTTCAATATTTTTTCCAAGGAAAGATGGTACCTCGATTGTGCCGTTGTCATTACTGCCGCCAAATACAGAACGCAACAACACCACCGCTAAAATTACAACTGCCACTAATAACACCGAAACTACAATGATTGGTGTTTTGCCAGAACGCTTTCCATCATCTTCCTCCTCATCATCGTAATAATCATCAGGGGTATAGTTCCTATGTTTGCTCCCGGCCTGCTGTACTGATTTTTCCGCCATGGTTCTTGCTTTCTGACGCGCGGCCTGTTGAGGGTCAAGCGGCGCTTTTTGTTGTGGCATCCGGCTTGCTCTTGCACCAGCAGCCCCTGCGACCGCACCAGCAACAGCACCTGCTCCCGCTGCTGCTGCAGTCCTCCCTGACGAATTTTGGTTTTGCGCAATCTGTCGAGTGTCTACATATGCTGTTGTGCCACCCGGACCGGCATTAAACCGAAATACAACCTGCGGATTTTTCCGAAGTGCCTCAAGATCCTCAATCATAGCCGTAGCAGAGGCATAGCGGGCTGACAAATCTGAACACATAGCGTGAAGCGTAATCTGCTGAAGACCAAGCGGAATTGTTGGATTGAGCTGGCGCGGCGGTGTCGGTGTGGAATTGATATGCTGAATCGCAATGGCCACCGGCGATTCCCCATCATAAGGCGGCTTACCGGTAAGCATTTCATACATTACCACACCCAGTGAATACAGATCGGAACGCGCATCCACCTGAGCGCCTTTTGCCTGTTCAGGCGAAATATAATGGACGGAACCCAACGCCTCGCGGGTCAGAGTATTTTGGGAGGAGCTAAGCCGTGCAATACCAAAATCAGCAACCTTAACACTACCGTCTTTGAGTATCATAATATTATGAGGCTTGATATCCCGATGGACAATACCACGAGAATGTGCATGTTCAAGGGCTTTTGCAATCTGCGTCGCAAAATGCAGTGCTTCGCGCCAGCTAAGCACCCCCCGTTGCTGCATATACTGCTTTAATGTTAACCCGTCAATCAGTTCCATTACAATATAGTCTGCATCATTTGAGTGATTCACATCATAGACCGCAACAATATTCGGATGTGACAGCATCGCAACTGCCTGGCTTTCTGCATGAAATCTCCGTCGGAAATCCTCATCCCGACTGAGCTCCTCTTTCAGAATCTTTACAGCCACAAAACGGTTCAGCCGATGACACCGGGCTCGATAGACCACTGCCATACCGCCCCGGCCAATTTCCTCCAATATTTCATAACGGCCATCCAGCAGCCGTCCAATATACTTATCCATATACATCGCTCCCTAGCAATGATGTAGTATCTGATTGATTCTATATTGCCCAAAAGTCTAATATTGCAATAAAATCACTGTCACATTATCCGGTGCGCCACGTTTTTTTGCAATCTCAATCATTTTTTGGCAGATCTCCGTGCCGTCACTGCCGTGCGTAATTTCATAAAGTAATTCCGGCCTTGTCACCATATTGGATAAGCCGTCAGAACATAAAAGGAGATATTCCCCTTCTTTTAAGCGTAAATAAAAGCAATCACACTCCACGTTGGGTTCTGTACCAACGGCACGCGTAATCAAATTTTTATTGGGATGATTTCTGGCCTCTTCCTCTGTAATCTGTCCGCGGGCCACCATAAGCCCAACCACAGAATGATCTTCTGTAATCTGTGCGATTTCATCTCTAGCCACATAATAGCATCGACTATCTCCCACATTTACAACATAAGCATCACTATTCTGAAGATAGACCGCAACCA
>CABRZL010000140.1 GCA_902475435.1 uncultured Eubacteriales bacterium
GCCGCATAAGCTTTACCAAGCAGTAGGGTCAGGTAGAATAAGTTTCGCAAAAAGACAAAGAGACATGGTTTGCAGATGTCTGGTAGAATGAAGTTGCGACACCACCATTCGAAAGGAGACAGCAAACCATGTCCGAAAAGATTGTACAGCTAAACGAAGAAGTTATCAAGGGGCAGCTCAAGGAACTTGTGCGCGGAAGCGTAGAGGAAACCCTCAACGAGCTGCTGGAGGCCGAAGCGGAGAAGCTGACCCAGGCGGCCCGGTACGAGCGCAATGAGCAACGCCAGGGCTACCGCAGCGGCCACTACAACCGCAACCTTACCACCACTTCTGGGGATGTCACACTCAAGATGCCCAAGCTCAAGGGGATCTCCTTTGAGACTGCCATCATTGAGCGGTATCGCCGCCGGGAGAGTAGCGTGGAAGAGGCTCTCATTGAGATGTACCTGGCTGGCGTATCCGTCCGGCGTGTAGAGGATATTACCGAGACTCTCTGGGGCAGTAAGGTCTCTCCCTCCACCATCAGTGAGCTGAACAAGAAAGCGTATGTCCACATTGAGGATTGGCGCAACCGTCCTTTGCAAGGTGGGCGTTATCCATACGTCTATGTAGATGGAATCTATCTACGTCGCAATTGGGGTGGTGAGTTTGAAAATGTAGCCATTCTTGTGGCAATTGCGGTCAATGAGGATGGATACCGTGAGGTTTTAGGCGCTGCTGAGGGCATGAAAGAGGATAAAGCCAGTTGGGTCAGCTTCTTTCAGTGGCTTCGTGGCCGTGGTCTGGACGGGGTAAAACTCATCGTTGGTGACAAATGCTTTGGCATGCTGGAGGCTGCAGGAGAAGTGTTCCCTGAGGCCAAGTATCAGCGGTGTACAGTCCACTTTTACCGTAATGTATTCTCTGTCACTCCTCGCTCCAAAGTGAAGCTGGTAGCCAAGATGCTTAAGGCGATCCATGCCCAGGAGAGCAAGAAAGCCGCCAGGGAGAAAGCCAGAGCCGTGGTAGAGGAGCTTCGCTCCATGAAACTGAAGGAGGCTGCTAAGAAGGTAGAGGATGGCATTGAGGAAACACTAACTTACTGCGATTTCCCCAGCGAGCACTGGACTCGCATCCGCACCAACAATTGTCTCGAGAGGCTGAACCGAGAGATCCGCCGCCGCACCCGTGTGGTGGGCAGTTTCCCGGACGGTAACTCTGCCCTCATGCTGGTCTGTGCCCGGCTGCGCCATGTGGCCGGTACCCAATGGGGCAACAAGAAGTACATGAATATGAAGCATCTGGAGGCTGCCGTTGAGGATGCCTCCATTGCCAGCTGACTTCATTCTTCCCGGAGCCTGCAAACCAATTTGCGCAAAATACTGGATCTGTTGACAAAAAGGAAACTAGACTGAAAGTTGATGCTTTCAGCCCAGATTTTCGTCTTATGTGAGGTCAAAAGGATAGCCTTGACCATCCTTTTTAGGTTTAATGCCATGGCAGATAAGAGGCATTCTTCTGTAGCTGCAAGAATGCCCCTCTTATGTATTGTGGAAAGATTGTGTTCGCGCTTCATAGCCGCAAAGCTACCTTCGGCCCAAATTTTTCGCTTTTTCATCATGTGTAGGTATTCCGGAGTGTTGACTCTTGAATGCCCTCTATAAAATGCCGGATAGCAACTGCTGGCCAAAATTCTTCTGCGAGCACCAGTCTTATCAAAGCAAGTCTCACGGGAAGTACATTTCCGGCAGACATCTCCCTGTACCTGGTAACAGCGAAGGTACTTGCCTGTGGACTTGTTGCAGTTCAAGCGATGGAATACAAGCGACTGCCCCATTGGACAAATAAATGTATCCTGTTGTGGACAATAGGAAAAGCCGTATTTACTTGGGTCATTTGGAAAGCGAATGGTGGGAATATAGCCGGTTATACCTAATAATTCCAGACCTCGGTGAACGGCACCAGTGTCATACCCTCTGTCCAAGGCAACTTTCTCCATAGACAAGCCCAACAATTTTTGCTGCCGTTCCAGATGCCGCAGGACCAAGATGCTTTCTTTTTCATTTGCCGGAAATACATCGATTCCTGTAACAATTCCATGTTTACAATCTACGGTTGCTTCCATGAGATATCCCACACCGCGCTTATTTCCGTGGTGGATATAACCACACTCAGGATCTGTTGCGCTGGTTGTAATCTTTTTTGTGACTGTACGAGTCGGTGGTTGCTTAAAGCCTGGTTGCGCCGCAAGTTCTTGATCCAGATCGTCTAGATAGCTCAGCATGCTCTGCTCGACTTTCACTTCTATGTCAGTCCAGCTGTTTCTGGAAACTTCGGCAGGAATGTAGCTGCCATCTGAGGCCATTTCTTTGCCGTCTATCAGTTTCTGTTCCATGCAGCGTCGGACTACTTTCAGAAAAACCTTCTGGAACAAGCAGCTTTCATTCCACTTACGAACTCTTGTTTTACTGAATGTAGAATGATCCGGTATCTTCTCTCCAAGCTCAAAGCCACAAAACCAGCGATAAGCAATGTTTAACTGAATTTCTTGGACAAGCCGGCGTTCGGATTTGATGCCGTAAAGATATCCTACCAGCAGCATTTTAAACATGCTGACAGGGTCAACAGATGGACGGCCTTTTTCAGAGTAATATGGCGCCACAAGATTGTAGATAAAGTCAAACGAAACCATCTGATTAATTTTCCGAAGCAAGTGATTTTCTGGAATCAATTCTGTGATATCCAAAATCATCATGCTCATCTGACCGCTCTGCCGTCCCATCATGCTCCATCCCTCCCGTGTTTTAATTATACCATAGGGGCGGCGTTTTTTGGGCTTTTGTCAACAGGTCCAATACTTGACACTGCCTAATCCGGCGGGAGAATAAGAACAAGCGCAGAAAAAGGAAAACCGCCCCTGATGGTAGGGACGATTGAGCGGAAAGGGCGTGTATGATGAAGAATTTATATGAACAGTCCCGGTCCCATTGGGTGCGGTACGATCATTACGAGTTGAAAACAGCGGAAGATGGCAGGCGGTATATCACCCCTGGCAAAAACGCAAAACCGGATGTCTACAATCCGCTGCAAGAGGCCCCGAACATTGTGCTGGATGCGCTGAATGTGGGGATGCTGATGATGGGGCGCAAGTCGGAGGCAGAGGTAGAAAAGGTGGTGATGGAATTTGTCACCCGGTACGGCCTGCTGGGGCTGATGACTGCACTTCCCACCACACCGTCCTTTATGGATTATGCGGCGGTGTATCTGCCGAAAAATCACTTCATCAAGGAAGAATCCATGGCGACAGACAAATACCTGTCCCTGTTTTACCCCTTTGACCAGCTGGACTTGGTGAAGAAGGGCATTGAATCCACATGGAATGTGTCCAATGACAGGACGATGGTTGCCCTAACCATGACTTTCATGGACGAGCCGATGGCAAAGAACATGAGCTTCCAGCGGGAATATGCGGAACCCTATGACTGGGTTGCCCGGCAGTTCAAGGATTGGGCATTCACTCTGTCTACGTCCATCCTGTACTACAATGATTATGATTCCATCGATGAGGAAGCACGGGGGCTGTATCGCAAGGCCATGGCTGCGTTCGGCGGGATCGCTCCCAGCTACCACATTGAACTGCTGGATAAACCCACCATCTATTGGGACTTCCATTCGCTGTTGTTGGGTATCCAGATGATGTTCAGCTTCATGCTGGTGGACGATGACCAGCCCCTGCGCCTGTGCAAGCACTGTCAGAAGGTGTTCCTGGGCAGCCGATCCAATGCAACCTTTTGCAGCCCACGGTGCAAGAACCAGTATAATGTCTATAAGAGCCGTGACAAATCCAAGGGGGAAGCAGACTAACGAGGGCTCTTTCGCTGCGGCGGGACGGGGGAGGATATACCTTTGTTTCCTTTTCCGGTCAGGCGGATTTTGCACTGTGTGCAAATGCGGATTCGTCGGTGGCCGAACAAAATCCGCCTGACCTACTGCCGCCGAAAAGTGTCTGTCCGCTGCCCATCTGCCCAGGTTGCAGATGCCGCAGCCAGCCCCTTCCCAGCGTCAGCCGGAAGCAAAGGTATAACACACTAGACTTTCCTACGGAAAATCGTGTGCCAACAGGGTTGCTGCTCGCCCCTATTGGATGACCCAAAGCCAAGGGGATACTCACCTTTAGATACCCCTGTTTTCGTCGCCTGTATATATACAAGCCTGCCCTGGCTTGCATATGTCATAATCTCCAAAAACACAAAAATCCCACAGATTCCATCCAGTATGAGAATGAAATCTGCGGGATTTTTACGCTTACGGTTTTTGGACGCTGTCAGTTTCTAATACTCAGACTTATAATGTCCAATTCAAATAATTGAGAATTAGGATTGTAGTCGCCAACTTCTGCAACAATGTGGACATTTAACCCCGCAT
>CABRZL010000141.1 GCA_902475435.1 uncultured Eubacteriales bacterium
AAAACTTTGTATAATGTTCATAAAAAAGTGTAAAGCCGTCTAATATCGTACATCTCTGTTAAAAATAAAACCATTCTAATGAGTCAATTGGTTACAAGATATCTTTGCAATTCATCACGTCCTATGGGCCAAATATTTTTTGAACCATCTTCCTTCTCTGTCTTGCATTTCGATAAATATAAGGGCCTATTGCAAAATAGGCCTGAAAAAGACAAACTGGGTAGCCCGAAAAGGGTTGCGCAGTCTGCCTTCTTACTTTAAGGTTAATTTGATATGAAAAACCAAAAACAAGATCAGTGTACCGTATATGAATGCCACAGCCAACTGGCATTTTCATTGAACTCACAAAAAATATTACCGGAGAAAGCACCCGTCCGACTGGCAAGCGCCCAGCTTGAGGAACCGGATTACAGGAAACTGTATCGCGCCTATTCGCCCAAGGGACGGAAATCGGCAGTGGAACCACGAGTAATGTTCAAGGTAATCGTCTACGGGTATCTGAGCGGTATTTACTCCAGCCGAAAGCCGGAAGAGGCGTGCTGATACCGAGTGGATTTTATGTGGCTGTTGGATGATCAAAAGGCACCGGACCACGTTACCATTGCACGTTTTCGGACCGGACGGTGCAAAGAAGCCATAGAAGACCTGTTCTACCAGTATGTCTGCAAACCGGAGGAAATGGCGGAAACAGACCACCAGACTGTCTTTATAGATGAAACAAAGATCGAAAGCTGTGCGGGCCTCTATACCTTTGTGTGGCACAAAAGCGTGGAAAAACACCTAGCCAAGGTAAAGGCTCAGGCGCATGAGATTGCTGGTTGCACATCTGTAAAGGAATCACAGGCATGGTTGGAGGCATCTGCCCAAAACATCTCCTTTATCCATGGAAGCGGGCAAGCGGAAAAGTCCGGAGCTAAAGGAATAGGAGCGTCTGTCCGAGCTGTTAAAGCGCTGGGAAGGAAATGAAGAATCTTTGTCCATCATGGGTGAATCCCGGAACAGTTACTCCAAAACAGACCCAGATGCCACATTTATGCGCTTGAAGGAAGACCACATGCGCAAAGGGCAACTGAAACCGACGTATAATATGCAGATTGGAGTGAACAGCGAGTACATCACCGGGGTAGAGCTGTTTTCTGACCGAACTGATGTGAGAACGCTCCAGCCGTTTTTGAGGCATCTGGAGCAGTTCCATCATGCAAGGTACCAAAAAACAGTATCTAATACAGAGTATGGGAGTCTGGAGAACTACCTATACCTGGATTCTACCGGACAAACTTGCTTTATTAAGCCTACATACCATGACCAGAGACGCAGCAGAAAGTATAGAAAACAAATTGGTCGTGTAGAAAACACGGAGTACAACACAGAAGAGGATTATTTCATCTGTGCGCAAGACCGCCGCTTATTGCTACGGCGAGAATGTACCGAACTTCGGAACGGGTAGTTGGTTTCCAATGCGTGGTACCGCTGCAAAAACTGCGATGGTTGTCCTTGCCGCTCTCAGTGCTGCCGAACCAAAGATCCAACCAATCCCAAAGAGATTGTACTGAAAAAGAATGCGCCGCAAAACTTTCGTTTTGCGACACATCCTTCAGTTTCGGGCATAGCACTAATATGACTAGCTGTGCATAAACGCAATTTACATTGGCCTGCCGGATATACGCGGATGACTTGTTACCATTAAAAAGGTCTCTTGGATCGTCGATATTTATAAGAAAATCGTAATTTAAGTTTGCTCATCAATCATCCAAAAAAACCGATGGCTACCGATTGTAGTGACATATTCTTGACTCTCGTGCCAATCAGATGGTGTAATCGCAGGATTATACCACAAGTCCACTTTTTCTTCTATGACGCGTTCTCCGTTATCAAAGACTCGCGATACAGAATTTTTAACTTCATCTGTAACGTTTGAATAACTGGTTATCATAACCTTGTAGTTTTCTATGTACTCGTCAATAGAATAATTATAGCGTAGCATACCTTCCAAAATACACTGGGCAACCATCATTTGACCTCTCTCGCCCTCACCGCCAGCTTCGCACATTACAATACGTTCAACCATCATACGTTCTGTATCATTTAATTCGTACCCGCTGTCTCGATGTTCCTGTGGCGGAACCGAGTCCGATTCTGTAACACTTTGCGTCTCGGTCTCTACAGCAAGTGTTGAAGCCGTTTGCTGTGCCATTGTAGGAACTGCCATACCGCTTGCTGACACAGTATATGTTACCTCAGCTTCACTATCTCGTATATTTGCGGACGCAGCTTTAGAATCCATCCCAAAAATGCAAAATACCAACATGGCAAAACAAATTATGCATAATGGACATATGATACGTAATTTTCGAACCATAGTCGTTACCTCGCTCGTTATTTTTTGAAAAAACGCATAGAGTTTTTGTGTCTGCAGGAATCATACAATATCTTTGCTTGAATGTCAATTACAATTTGTAATGTTTTTTCTTTTGGAAATCAAAAAATTGTGTTTATTTTTTAGAATTTCCCTATATATAGTCGACTTATTGTTTGATTTGCACAATTTTAATCATTATTTTTTGTTTAAAAATACGTAACCAAATTGTAATTTAGGGCAATAAAATTTCAAAAAAGTAACAATATCGACCTTTTTCATCATATTATAACATTGTTACTTTCTTGAGAAAACCACGTTAGAATTCAGTTTACACAAGTTTACATAAATCAAACTTATTCTTAAAAAATCACAAGTTTGTAACCTTTTTCGACATTCTATTGTCGTTATTGAAATTTTGTAAATATTTGTTTTATCGAAAAAAACAGGTTCAAGCGCATTTTGCTTGAACCTGGTTTTGACGGAACCCTCTCTATTTATTATTAAATCATCTTTAAGAATTCTTCCTCAGACAATATCGGAATCCCTAACTCTATTGCACGATTTAATTTCGAGCCAGCTCCTACTCCAGCTACAACGTAGGTGGTTTTCTTTGAAACACTCCCCGTAACCTTTCCCCCTAACGATTCTATTTTTTCAGAGGCCTCATCCCGCGTCATTTTTTCTAACGTACCTGTTAGTACAAAAGCTTTACCTTTTAATGCTTGCTCTGTTGCTTTGCTATAGCAGTTAGTATTTACCCCTGCATCGACCAGCTCTAATACAAGCTTCTGATTTGCTGGTTGATCAAACCATGCGCGAATATTAGCAGCAGTAATTTCACCAATATCTTCGATATTGGTAAGCTCTTCTTTGCTGGCAGTCTGGATCGCATGTAGCGAGCCAAAATGAAGCGCAATCGCCTTGGCAGCTTTTGCTCCTACTTGTCGAATACCTAGCGCAAATAATAAACGCCATAAGTCATTTTTTTTGGATTTATCAATTGCATCAATAAGATTCTTCGCAGATTGCTTCCCCATTCGTTCAAGCGGTATTAGTTTGTCAACCGTTAAATGGTATAAATCGGCTGGAGTATCAACAAGATCCGAATCAACTAATAATTCCACAATCGCGCTCCCCAGCCCATCAATATCCATTGCATCCCGAGACGCAAAATGAGTCAGCAATCTCACCTTTTGCGCCGGACATCCCTCATTAACGCATCGAATAGCAGCTCCATCTGAATCTCTTACCACTTCTCCCCCACATACAGGACATTTAGACGGAATGAAATATGGCACGGCGTATGAAGGACGCTTTGTGAAATCTACTTCTAATATCTCCGGTATAATTTCCCCTGCCTTGCGGATTAAAACAGTATCGCCGACACGAATATCCTTCTCTGAAATAAAATCCTGGTTGTGCAGCGTTGCAGTTGTAACTGTTGTCCCAGCTAATCGCACGGGAGTTACGACAGCCTTTGGCGTTAATACGCCTGTACGGCCTACCTGAATGGTAATTTTTTCAACCTTTGTTGATTTGATCTCAGGTGGATATTTATATGCACAGGCCCAACGCGGAAATTTCGCTGTGCTTCCAAAAACACTTCGTTGCTGCAAATCGTTAATTTTAACGACCGCTCCATCAATATCGAACGAAAAATTTCCACGATTTTCTCCAATTTCACGAATTTGAGACTCTATTTCTTCGGTGGTATCACACAGCTTATAGGGAATTACCTTAAATTGTTTTTCTTTTAAATATTCTAATGTTTCCGCATGCGTACTAAATTCCTTCCCCTCACACAATTGCAAATTAAACACTAGAATATCCAGTTTACGCTCCGCTGCTATTTTCGGATCTAATTGTCTAAGACTTCCAGCCGCCGCATTTCTTGGATTTGCGAATAACGCTTTCCCTGCTGCTTCGCGTTTT
>CABRZL010000142.1 GCA_902475435.1 uncultured Eubacteriales bacterium
ACATACTCCTTTCACTTATTAGTCAAAATTTAAAATTAAAAAACCGAAGCGCGTCTGTCACTTATTCAAATATTTACTTTATGTCCAGATGCCACCTCAAAATGATACTTCACAATTCCCAAGTCAATCCGCCTATACGGCCCAATTCCTGACACACGGATTACCGGTTCCCCATCCTTTAATCTGATTTTAAACTTTTGCTGATTCATTGCTGTCGGCGCCAAAAGAGATGCTTTAGCCCCTTTTTGAAACCAAGCCGGTGTTTTATTCTCTGTTTCCAGAACATTCTTTAGGCTTTTACTCCTATGAGGTACTCCCTGTGTCTCTCCATAGCCAATCGCAATAACCGCTATCAGTTTATCGCCTTCTGGAATTTGCGCTTTAACGATGGATTTGTGGTAGGACAAAGCCACCCAACATTACGAGCAGACTGAGGACAAATTGCTACACATCGCATACAAGAGATACATTTCTTACTATCTGTTTCCTTTGGATTCTCCCTGCTGATTGCTTGCGCGGGACACTTCTGTGCGCACAGTCCACACTTGTTGCATTTATGGTCCACTATAGGAACCATTCCCCCACCGCCAGCCTTTTTGTAAGGTCGGTTTCCTGGAATCCGAGGTTTTGAAAAACCGGGATCTTTTTGGCTGCTCTTTGCAAGAATCTTCCGGGCAAATTCCCTCAGTTCCTTTTCATCCTGCCCGTCTGGTCTGCCAGCGGCATATTGATGTACAATCGAATGCTCGGCAATAGCGGAAACTCCTGCTATCACCCGAAAGCCGCTTTTCTCGGCTCCATTTTCCAATTCCACCAGGGTATCCTCATACGCCCGGTTTCCATAGACGCAAACCACCGCGCACAGAGCGCGTTTTCCCTGAATCTTCTCTAACCGCTGCATAGCCAAAGCCGGTACACGACCGCCGAAAGAAGGAACCGCAATCAAGGCAAGATCCTCTTCACTCAAGCGTATCTTGGAAAAATCCGTTTCCGAATCAGACAGGTCAATCTCCTGAACCGTTCCCGACCATTCTCCCGTAATAATATCCGCTACCTTTTGCGTCCCTCCCGTAGGACTGAATACAATCTGAATGATATTCATATGACTACCTCCTGTTTGATTTGAGTTAAATTCAGAGAGAAGAAAGCTGGCCGTTTTACCTGCCCCATTCTTCAGAATTGTTTGTAAATTTCATATTAGCGTAAACTTTTTCCATCCGTTCATCCGAGAACCGTTCGTCTACCCATTCCCAAAATACATTGGATGGTTCAATCCCCTCTATCCGCTGGGACCATCGAAACATAGCAATCCCTGACATAAGGATATTAAAGACAAAGAAAACTGTCAGCAGCCAAGTAATCGTTTTTCCCATACGATTGGGGATTTTCAGAATCCATTTGGCAATTCTCGGATAAAGGTTTTTGATCCAGAATACACTGAGCAGTCCCCAAAATATAGAATACAGCAGGCAAATTCTCCCATTGATGTTAAACGGCATATTGCTGTAATCCCAAGAGCGAGATCCTAACACCAATTCTTCTCCCCAGGAACACACATATTCCAGTACGCTCCCTACCAGCATACCGCCTATAAAAGAAAGCCAGCTTCCCCGATTTCGGTATTTGTAAAGGCATACTGTCAACAATACAGCCCCCGCGCCATACAAAGGATTAAACGGGCCATATACAAGGCCAGCCCGGCTTTCTATATATCCTCTCGTAAGCAGGCACCACAGCATCTCAACGACTACGCCGGCGAAGCTTCCAATGTAAGCGATCAGTAACAGTTTATATAGATTCATTCCTTTGGCAAAAAAATGGACCGACTGCTTTTCTCTTAAATCTATGGCAGCGTTGGCCGGCGGTGCCGAAAATAACCGATGCTTCTTTTTCTGACGCTTTATATCCTTCCATCGTGCACGCAGTTCATCACGTATGGAATATGTCTGCGTCCATGCTTTCAACAAATTGTTTGACGCTCTTTTTAATGACTCTTCTTTCTGCAAAATCTCTTCTTTAGGCGTATTGCCTTGGAGCATTCTCAGGTAATAAGCGGATAGCTCTTCTTCTGTTTTTTCCACAGTGTCTAACATCCTGTGGCTGTCCGTTTCAATTTCCGAGACATAAGAAGGTAATGTCACATTTAAATGATCCCTTCCCCACCAAAGCCTCTTTATCCTCTTTCCCATGTGAATTCTCTCCTTTTACTCCGTGCGAAGCGCCACAACCGGATCTTTTTTCGCCGCGCTCCTGGAAGGGATAATTCCGGAAAATAAGGTTAACGCCATACTAATCAGAACTAAAACCACGGCTACCCACGGCGGTAGAAAAGCATTCAGGGTATTAATACCTGTAAAATGATGCAGAATCAAATTAACAGGAATACACAGCAAATAGGTGAGCAACACGCCAAGTAGAGCCGATGTCAATCCTATAATCAGTGTTTCTGCATTAAACAAAGAGGAGACATTCCGCTTGGAGGCGCCAATGGCACGCAATATTCCAATCTCCTTGGTTCGCTCTTGCACAGAAATGAGTGTGATAACGCCGATCATAATGGAGGAAACAATTAAGGAAACAGCAACAAAAGCAATCAGTACATAAGTAATCACATTGATGATATAGGTGACGGAAGACATCATCAATCCCACATAATCCGTATAATTGATCTGCTCTAACTCATCCACCGTCTTATTGTAGTCAGTGATTGCTTGCTCAATGGCCTCCTTGTCTTCAAAAGATGCGGCATAGATATTGATGGTGGACGGATCATCGAGGGCCACATATCCCAACTCACGCATATTATCGTCATAGCTAGAATCCGAAAACGTAAGGATCTCATCATAAAAGGAAGCGCACTGTTCGGTGGTATAGGTTTCCATCGCCATGTCAAGACTCCCCGCCAGCTGTTGCGGACTCATGGAGCTCATCTCCGACTGTACCTGCGCCGCAAACTGCGCTCTGAACTGCTCCTCGGCCATTTGTGCAAACATATCGGATAATTCCTCATCACTCATAGACGATATGTAATCCTGAATTTCCTCCGTCTGCATTCCGGCCTGCTCACTGGCCCCCTGCAGTATCTGTTGCTCCATATCTTCCCGCGTCATACCGGATGTTGCCTGAGAAACTGCTTCATCAATCTGGTCCTGTGTAGGGATGCTCATGATTTTCACATAGGCATCTGCTTTTCCGTTTTCATCAAGACCGGCAATATAATTTCTGAATTCTGTTTCCTTTTGTCCATCCGTCAAGTTTCCTATGCTTTCCTGAAACGGAAGGCCTGTAAAAATATCCGTAGACAGGTTATCCATCTGCGCCGTTACGGCATCAGAATCTTTCGAATGCTCGATAACATACTTTGTCAACTCGCTGGTGTAACCAATCGAGCCGTTTAGCATGGTGGAAACGGCATCTTGGTTTGGACGAATGATCCCGGAAACTTTCAAGACAATCCCATTATCATAAAGATATCTCATTCCTGCTTCCGTTTTGCGCAAATCCACATAGAGGCCAGTATTCTCGTCCAGCGCATAGCAACTGGAATTCAAAATGGTTTTAAACTCCATATTGCAAATGTCCTCATAAGGCCATTTTTCTTCTTCCACCTCTGTTTGATTGATAGCGGCTTCCATAATTGCGTCAATTTCTTCCTTAGATTTCAGCCCCAAGGCATAAAGCGCCATATCATCGATCTCATTATTTTCGTCCAGCACAAGTACGATTTTATTGTATTCTGTCGGCCAGGAACCATAGACCACTTCGTACTGGCTTTCTAACAGCGGATTTACCAGTTTTCCATTCTCACCGGGCAACATCTCCTGCCATAAGATTATAGAAGACATATCCATGCCAAAATACTCCATCAACAGATCCTGCATCAGTTTGCGGGAGCCAGAACGGATGATGGTTCCGTCAACACTCTCCGTATAAACCAAAAAATCCGTATTATAAGTGTACTGGACACCGTTGATGGCATCATGGAGGCTATCCTCTGTATCTGTATCAGCCATACGTTCTTCCAGATAATTCTTAAATGAACGCAAGTCATTTTTCATCCCGTTGGCTGAATTTAAAGCGTTGACTATGTCGCACAGCATGGGCTTTTGATATACGGCGTCATCAGCATGCTGATCCGACTGGGCTGCGCCGATAAATTCCTCCATCAATGCTCCCAAATCCATATTCTGTGCCTGTAACGTCAAGGGATAAGGGGAAAGCGTATCCTCCTGTATATCATCAATATAGGCGGTAGTACCTTGAGAT
>CABRZL010000143.1 GCA_902475435.1 uncultured Eubacteriales bacterium
GATCCATTTGCAATTCGTCTCAGGCGGGTGTCACTGTATAGGTTCCATTCTCATTTTCCGTAATGATACCGTTGATAGTACACCCCTCATCTATTGTGATGCTGTTTACAATGCTGGTTCCAGTGACATTCCATACAGCCCCATTGGTCAATGCTACGTTGATCTTACCAATACCGTTGTACGCCGGTGTATTGAAAACACGACCACTGGCCAAATAATTGTATGTATTATCCGCCGTACCATCCATTGGCTCGCCATTCTTATTGAAGAAAAACTGCCCCACAATTGGCTCACCATTTTCATCCACATGCTGTGCATAACTGGTGGAAATAACTCCATCCAACGTTGAATGGTCCAGCGTCACATTGACCGCAGCGGAATACCATGTAGACAAATAACCGGTACTGCCATCATAAACTTCCTGCGTGGAAACATTGTTGCTGGAACCAAGAGAATGATAGATATCTCCCTCCAGCTTGGAATTTTTAATTGTAACGGATTTTGCATATCCCTCTCCCAATGCCGTGTTGGCCAAATACTCTTCCCGGGTCAAATCCAGAATATCCATCTCCATATCATTGGCGCCGGTCCCGGTATCATCTGTGTCCATAAACTGAAACAATACATGGCCCCATTTGTGATCTTCTGTCCAATTGACGGTAACATCATCCAAAACAATATCAGCGCTGCCCGATGATTTGACGCTAAACAGGTAATCCGCAATATCAAAATCAGAATGACTGATGCTTGCGGTATAGTTGTTCCCATGGCTCATAAAACCGGTGCGATCCGAAGCTCCATAGCCTCTTTGCTCCTCTGATTGATCAAAAGCAAAGATTCCTCCCGTGATGATGGCCAGATAATCTGGAGCATAAAAAGAACAACCGTAAAAATTGTCATCAAAGCCATCGCAGTAGGTAATATATCCACACCCCTCGGTCGTGTCATATATATCGACGTAATATTCTTCCCCATTCACCGTAGCAGTCAACTCTGCGTTGTCTTTATCGGTCTCCACTCCAATGGCTGCCACTGTGTTCGTTGCGTTGAGCGTACCACTGCCGGAATCTGTAGAGAGCACAGCCCAAACGTCGCTGACTGCCAGAGAATCATAAAAGCTCATCGTGGCAGACCCAAAACAACATGCAGCGCGCATAGATCCATATAATCCCAGGGCCAACGGCACACATTGAAGCATGGGTGCATTGTAATTACTGGTATAGTCTTCATTATAATAATAGTACTTTACTCCGGAACCAGACATATCCTCATAGGCTTTTTCAAAGTACGCTCCAGTCAGCCCTTTTTCCTCAATTTCTTCGTCAGACAGCAGGGTTGTCGTGATGTAAAACCGGTCGTATGTATAAGGCTCAAAATTGTAAGCATTTCCTTGTTCTTCTGCAAATAATACGGTATTTGTAACGTCTACCACAGAACTTCCGCCTGCCCAGATCCCATCATGCAGCGGTCCCTGTGTATATACCTTCGCACCATTGATGTCTACATCAGCAGTCCCCGCCACGGAAATTACGGTTCCCCAGCCGCCCTTGGTCCCAAAGTCATTTCCTCCAAGCCCTGCCGAATGGATCGTTACATCTTGAATATCGTAATGATCTGCATTCTCACTGTAAGCGTAAATGCCGTTGATATAATTTGCTTTAATATTGATTTCACCGCCAAGGATACCGGAATCCGTAATTTCTGCTCCCTTCACCGCCGCAGGTACAGAACGGTTCTCCATATACTCCCCACCGTCGAAATCCACTGCGCCGGTAAAATAAAAAGGCCCCCAATTGGCATCATTCATGGCCATAGTAACTGTATCATACTGTCCTTTTTCTACCGTATAAAGTTCTGCCTCCGGAACCCAGTTTACCGGATCACCTAGGTCAACAATCGTGTCGTCCAGAACCAAAACAAAGGTCTCCTCGTCCACGTCGATCCTTTGTATGCTCCCGTCTGAAAATGTCACCGCCTCATACTGACTGTAAAGGGCGGAATCTACATAATCCCTATCTTTCACCCGGATCATTACACCGGTAATCACAGGTTCCATCGGTTTTTCCGGTGCATCCAATACAGATTCCATACCGGAATCCTCAATCACTGTAGGCTTCGGCGTTGCCGCTGGTTCCGGTGCCGGGGCGCCGTTGAGGACATCTGATGAAATAGCAGACATTTCCGCCGTTGCGCCGCAACCAAGCATTCCGAGCAACAGCGCCGTCGCAAGCAACAATGCAATCACTTTCTTCATCATGGTACCTCCCTCTGCATTCCCCTACTTAATATTTTAACATAGTCCCACGCTATTGAAAAGATGAAACTACAACATTTCCTAAGGTTACCTGTAAATTACCTTGTAAAACCTTGACCTTGATGCTACAATAGTGGAGGCGTCCCGGCAGATCCTGCGGTCTTTCGGGCGCCTCCTGACTGCATGCCAGTCGCCCAGGAAATTCTTTTTATGAAGGATTTGATTCTATGCGTAAAGCGCCTTCCCTGATATCCTACATGCTGAAGTATGTCTGGCAGTATGTTGGCGGACTCATCTGCCTGTTAGCCGTGGATTTTTTGGAACTCTATATTCCGCAGCTCACCGGTGAAATTACAGATGGGTTAACAGCCGGCAATTTTTCAATTCGCATGTTATTGATCGACGTTTTATTGATCGTGCTAATTGCCACAGCGGTAGCTCTAATGCGATTTGGCTGGCGTGTCCTGATGTTTGGCGCCTCTCGCCGCGTGGAACGAGATCTGCGCGAAACCCTATATCACCATCTCACTACCCTTTCCAACCGATTCTTCCAGCACCACAAAACGGGCGATCTGATGGCATACTTTACCAACGACATGGACGCCATTCGTATGGCGGTGGGTCCTGCGATTCTCACTACGTTTGACGCCGTTGTGATGACTGTACTGGTTCTGGGTAAGATGATATTTTATGTAGATTTTAAACTGACACTGCTAGCCATGCTTCCGCTTCTGGTCATTCTTTTTGGCGGCAGCCGATACGGCCGCGCCATGAGCTTCCGTTATGATAAGAAACAATCTGTGTTTGCTAAGTTGTCTGACCAAGTACAGGAAAGTATATCCGGTATTCGTATTGTAAAAGCGTTCGTACAGGAAAAGCAGGAAATGGAAGCATTTCGGAAAACCAATCAAGCTGCACGAGAGGCCAATCTTCATGTGGTGAAACTTCGGGCGCTTGTCCTTCCTCTTTTGGACGGCCTAATCGGTGTCTCTATTGCACTCACTTTGCTCTATGGCGGTTATCTGGTTATTAACGGCGGCATTACACTGGGCAAATTTGTAGCCTTCAACACCTATGTGATGACCCTGGTTTGGCCAATGATGGCCGCCGGAGAATCCATTACCATGCTGTCCCAAGGCGTCGCCTCCTGGACACGGGTCAAACAAATTTTTATGGAACAGCCGGAAATTACAGACGATGAACTGACCGACACGAATATCGAAGCAATCAACGGATCCATATCTTTTCAAAATCTCCACTTTCAATATGCTGAGGGCCTGCCAGAAGTTTTAAAAGGTTTTTCAATTGATATTCCTGAAGGTTCCACCATTGGCATTTTGGGCAGAACCGGATGCGGAAAATCCACGCTGGCTTCTTTACTTACACGGATATATAATGTTGAACCCGGACATATTTTCATCGGCGGCCATGATATTCGGCAGATTCCAATCTCTATTTTACGCGAAAACATCGCGCTTGTTCCTCAGGAAAATCTATTGTTTTCTGATACACTTCAGGCCAATATCGCCTTTGGAACCAGAACCATTGACAAAATGCCTCCGGAGAAGACACAGCGACTGAAGATATTCATCCGTCAAAAGGAAGCCGCCGAGCAATGGGTGGAGCAAGAGATGACAGATCGTGAAACCGAAATAGACCGGCAATGGAACGATTATGATGCTGTGGTTAAGGCAGCCAAGGTTGCCCACATCCATGAAAACATCATGGATTTCCCAAAACAGTATGCTACCGTAGTCGGAGAACGCGGTGTCACGTTATCCGGCGGGCAGAAACAACGTACATCCATTGCCAGGGCTATTATGAAAAATGCGGAGATCCTGATTATGGACGACGCACTATCCGCAGTAGACACCGACACGGAAGAACAGATTTTACATGCGCTTCAGCAGGAAAGAGCCGGAAAAACCACCATTTTAATTGCACATCGCATCAGTACGGTACAGTCCGCCGATCAAATCATCCTGATGGAGGACG
>CABRZL010000144.1 GCA_902475435.1 uncultured Eubacteriales bacterium
TACCACAGCCACCGTACATCCGTTGACTGAACTTCGCTATACAGTGTCAGCAGCCTTTCCATTTCGTTTTCCTCACTTTTTTGCAGTTTGATTTCACGCTTTTATTATACACTTGTCAGATATATTTTTCTGTGAACCAGCAGTTCACTTGTTGCTCAAAATGTGAACTGCTGGTTCACATTTTGGCCTCAGAAGCCATCTCCGCTAGAGGGGAAAAATAAGAATTCTGACTTCTATGCAGATTGCCTCTTTGGTTCCTCTTGATTCATTTCTCCATAAGTCAAATAATTAAAGTATCTTATGCGGGCATTTGAAAGGAAGATCACTATATGTCCGTAAATCGTACTTCTCTAGGAAAACGAATCAGCTTCTACCGTTCAAAATCGAATCTGACGCAAGAAGTTCTTGCCGCAAAAGTCAACTGCAGTCGTGAATACATTGTCCAAATCGAAAATGGCACAAAGGTTCCAAGCCTTTCTGTTCTTGTCAAAATTGCCAACACGTTATCCGTTTCCGCGGATGAGCTTTTGCTCGACTGTCTTGAACATTCTTCCTCTGCAAACTCCGAATTTCACCGCTTGCTGCTGGACTGTAATGAAACTGAACAGACTGTCATTATTCGCATGGCAAAAGAGTTAAAGGCCACTCTTGTCAGCCTTGGAATTTAACACCTATCCGTAAAATCGCAAAATAAAACCCGCATAAGTCGCAGACGCACCCTCGAATCCTCCTGGGTGCTGTCTGTGGTTTATGCGAGCCTTCGTTTGTGGTAGCTGAAATTCGGTATCCACCTTAGATCAAGAAGTCGCTGCAATCACTTTTCTGCATAGCTGCTCAGTAGCTAGTTAAGCCCTTCAATCTATAACTTTCCCATTCCTATGGAATGAAACACCCTCATAGCCGAGAAGATTTACGAATCCTCTCAACTATGAGGGCGTTGTTTTTTATTCATGCAGTTCCAACGGCAACCCATCTGGATCAAAGAAAAATGTCATCTTCTTTTGGGTGTAGCTGTCAAATCGAATCGGTTCGCATCCTATCCCCATCTGTTCCAGTTCTGCTACAGTGGCTTCCGCATCATCCACCCGGAACGCCAAATGCCGCAGTCCGCAGGCTTCCGGTCGATTCACGCGCTTAGGTGGGTTCGGCTCTGCGAAGATCTCCAGCTCAATCGCATCAGCACCCTCACCAACACGCAAATCCAGTTTCCAGTCATTCCGTTCTTCACGGAAGTTTTCTCGTACAATCTCAAATCCCAGCTTATTCACATAGAAGTCTTTCGATTTCTCATAATCTGAAACGATGATTGCCACATGATGAATCGCTGCTAATTTCATTTTCTAGGTTTCACCTCCTTATATGTACCATACTTGCCGAATCGTTGCTGCTGCCAGTTCCAAAAATACCACCACACTGCCGACCACCTGCGGAATCATAAAAATCACAAATCCACCAATCAGCATTTGAAGTGCTTCTATCCCCTGCGATTGTTTCATCAGGAACGAAAGCACTGCTGTTGCCAGCAGCACACTGCCCAGCAGATAGAATATCCATGCCGAACAGCAATGAAGGAACGTCACGAACCATTTCAGTAGCCATACTACGACGAGTAGCGGCAGGGTCAATAAGGTCAATATCAGTTTTGCCAGCTTTCGGGTTATACTCATTTCGTCCTTCTCCTTCCGGTTGGTCTGTTGCCCATATTATAACATACTCTTTGATGTTGTATCATGGGCAACTTCGCCTTTTTGAAATTCATTCTGTGTGTAATGCTCTCACGGCATCCTGTATACTCTGCTCATATTTAAACCGTACTACGATACGCCCACCCTCATGCACATAAACATTTTCAATGAAGGCTGACACCATGCTTGCCGTAAGTCTCGTGCCGTGCAGAAAATTTTCTGCCTGTTCTGCTGCTGCCCGCACCGTCCCTGGAACAACGCTCTTGACAGATTCTTCCGCTTTGAATTGTTCGATTTTGTCCTGCACTTCTGCAATCTTCCTATCGCATTCCAGTTTTTTGCTCTTATAATTGTCCAGGGAGAGCGTTCCTGCCGCGTACTCCTCATACATCCGCATCTTCTCACCTTTCAGATTTTTCAGTTCCTGCTCCATCAAAGTTTTTCGGCGGCTTGCCTTTCTACTGGCTTCTTTTAAGCTCTGTTCTTCCTTTTTAATATCACTATAGAGTGAGTCCAATAGAGAAAGTTCTTTTTTTAATGCCTGAAACACTGCATTTTCAATATCACTGGCCTGATATATTTCCGATGAACATTGGGTCTGACCGATAAGTTCCATTCCCTCTCTGCACCAGAATATGGGAGAAGCCTGTTTGTAGTCATATCCCATAGCTCGTCTGCAATTACCGCATCGAATTTTTCCCTTAAGGGGAAAATCCACGCTTCCCATCACTACTCTATGTCCGTTATTTCTTATGACAAGTTGCGCTTTTTCAAATTCTTCCCGGCTGACGATAGCTTCATGGGTTCCTTCCGTAATGTATTGTTGCCCTTTTGGAACAATGCGAATGATTTTCTTGCCGGAAATCAATCTTTGACTTTTTCCCAGAACCATCGCTCCGGTGTACACATAAGCCGTGAGAATCTTCCAGACGCGAGAACTATCCCAAAGAATCACAGGTGCAATCGTATAAGTCGTTTCTTTTCCATACGCCTTATGCTCCCGGTTATAAACACTCGGCACAGGAGCATTTTCATCATTCAATGCCATCGCTATTTCTCGCGTTCCCAATCCCAGAATCGCAAGGTCAAAAATGCGACGGACAATTTTTGCCGCTGGAGGGTCAATGATATATGATCCTTTTCTATTCGGGTCAAACTGATAACCAAACGGTGCAGCAGACGCTGTAGAAATACCCTTGCGCCACTTCACTCGAATGGCTGTCCGAAGTTTCTTTCCTGCATCTCGGCAGTACATGGTGTTTACTAGGTTGCTGACAACCAAATCCATCCCCAAGGTTGTACCATTATAATTGCTGCTGTCATAGTTGTCATTGATGGAGATGAGCCTGACACCCAGTAGTGGAAAAATCTGCTCCATGTATTCGCCCACACCAATGTAATCGCGTCCAAAACGAGACAGGTCTTTTACGATAATGGTATCAATCTCGCCACTGCGCACACCATCCATCATTTTCTGAAAGCCCGGTCTGTCGAAATTGCTGCCTGTGTAACCATCATCCACAAAATCCATCACAGGCAGATTTTGCAGACTCTCTTTGTGGGAAATATACCGCTGGATCAGTTCTTTCTGGTTTTCGATGCTGTTGCTCTTGTCTTTTCCATCTTTACCCAAATCACCGTCTGCCCTTGAAATGCGCTGATACGCTGCAATCATTTTCCCGCACTCTCCTTTCCAAGGTCCGCAAACACATCTTGAAATCCAAATACAATGCGAATCCGCTTATCTGCACTCACTTCGATTCTCTGCACAAGGGATTTTACCAGCTGAGCATCAAATCCAAAATCATCCAGATGCTCTTCCAAGTTGGAAGTCATATTCAGATATTCTCTAATCTGTTGTTCTACTTCCACCTTTTTGGCTTCTGCTCTCTGCAGTGCTGCTCGCAGGCCGTCATACTGTTTGGAATAATCTTCCCGAATCAATTGATAATCTTCAGAATCCACCACGCCTGCCACATAATCTGCATAAAGCTGTTCTCTTTTCTTTGCCATCTGGCCAACTTTATCCGTCAGGCTCATAATCTCACTTTTTGCACGGTAGACAGGATTCTGCATATCTTCGATTTTTCGCAGCTCTTCCAGAACTTTGCGCTTATCACTAAGCCGAACAATAAACAGATGCAGCTGATCCATTACCAGAGCTTTCAACAACTTTTCCGTAATCTGGTGTCCGATGCACTTATCATCCGCCTGCCTTGCTCTGCAAATATAGTAACAAACCTTTTTACTTTCTTCTGCTCCATGCGGAAGCCTATCAAAATCCATCGATCTGCCGCAGTCTGCACAGAACACCATTCCGGCAAGGTCATTCTGATACTCCGTGCGAATCTGTTCCGATTCAGCTCTTACTGTTTTGAACACCTTCTGATTCTT
>CABRZL010000145.1 GCA_902475435.1 uncultured Eubacteriales bacterium
CTATACACTCTTATGCTACATAATCCAGTTTACGGCAGCCCGCCTCAAAGGTAACATTTCCAATCATAACCTGTTGCGTTGAAATCATGTTCAAATAGCTCTTTCCATCGAAGTGCTGCGCAAAAGCAGAATTTTCGTCCCCGATAGGAAAAATGCTTGTATTCTCTAACTCACACATATCATGTATTTCTTTCATAGACCGCATCTCCTTTACAAACCTAAGCCTTCCACCCAGGCAACAATATCATCCTCAGAAGCACCGGAACGGAAACGCTGGCCTTCCTGCCAGTCACCGGTTCCTGCCATTTCTGCAAGCAGTTCGCCGCTTTGTCCCATACCGGAACTTGCAGATGTAGCAAACGGAATGACTGTTTTACCGGTAAAATCATTGGTCTCGATAAATTCATCAACTGGCCATGCGGCGATACCCCACCAGATTGGGTAGCCGATGAATACCGTATCGTATTCACTCCAGTTATCGACTGTTGCGGATACAAGCTCCACATCTCTTTCGTCCTCATTTTCATGCTCTCTGGTTACTCGGCTATCATCGTTTGTCCAGTTCAAGTCATCGTTGCTGTACGGCTCCACGGGTTCCAGTTCAAACAAATCGGCTCCCAGGGTTTTTGCGATTACGTTTGACACATTCTCGGTATTTCCAGATGCGGAGTAATAAACAACCAGTGTCTTTCCACCAGTGCTTTCCGTATCCGCAGCTTCTGTTTCTTCCGATGTTTCAGGCTCCTGAGTTTCTTCACTCACAGGTGTAGAAGTGGCAGGCTCTGTTTCTGCTGCCTGCGGATTGTTACCACAGGCGGCAAGACTGAATACAAGCATCAGGCTTAAAAGTAATGCGATCAATTTTTTCATTCTTGTCAGCTCCTTTCGTGCTTAAAAACATTCTTTGAAGATCGCATAGATTTCTTCATGGGTCATTTTTTTGTAGCTGCCGGGCATGATGACACAGGAGTCTGCAATCGCTTTCAGGTCAGTGTTCTCATCCACTCCCAAGTCCTGCAAAGATACCGGCAGTCCAATTTCAACGATGAAATCTTCCAGCGCCTCAATACCGGCCAGAGCGATTTCCTCATCTGTCTTTCCATCAGCAGAAACGCCCCAGACATTCAGAGCAAACTGCTTGAATTTTGCCAATCCTTCTTTGTAGATATGGCGGTAATACACCGGATGCAGTACGGCCAGCCCTGCACCATGGTTGCAGTCCGTATATGCCCCAAGCTGATGTTCCATCTGGTGGCATTCAAAATCCATCCGTTTTCCCAGCTTGATGATACGGTTTTCACCCATAGTCGATTCCCACATCAGATTACTTCTCGCTGTGTAATCCTCCGGATTCTTAATAGCTGCCCGCAGATCGCGGATTACGCCACGCATCAATGCTTCGGAAATATCATCGGACACATTGGCTGCATCCGGATCGCTGAAATAAGTCTCCATGATATGGGAAAGAATATCGAAACCTCCAGATGCCATCTGGAATTCCGGTACACTGTAAGTGTAGGTAGGATCAAGCAAGGCAAACAGGGGATTGCACTGCGGGTAGTCCCGTCCGGTCTTTATTTTCAATTCCTCATTGGTAATGACCGCACCGCCATTACACTCGCTGCCAGTACCTGCCACGGTAACGATCACCCCAAGGGGAAGCGGCTCAAAGTCAAAACTACCCGCTCTTTCCCAGAAATCTTTCCAAACATCTCCCTTATATCTGGCCGCAATGGAAATTGCTTTGCAGCAATCCATCACACTGCCGCCGCCTACGCCCAGCAACAAACCTACATTGTTTTCTCTTGCCAGCTTTGTGCCTTCCAGCACCTTTGCGTAAGTAGGATTTGCCATGATTCCCGGAAACTCGATCACCGTCTTTCCTGCGGCAGTGAGGATAGACATTACTTCCTCATACACTCCGTTTTTCTTAATGGAACCGCCGCCATAGCAGAGCATCACAGTATCGCCATATTGCTTTGTCAGGCACGCCAGATATTCCTTGACACAGCCTTTTCCAAAATAGACCTTCGTTGCGTTTTCAAAAATAAAGTTGTTCATTTTGATTCCTCCTGTATTATTTCATTTGCTTTTCCCAGAAAGCAATCGCTTCCTCTACCCAGCCATCGGCCACCGTATCGGTTCCAATTCCAAAACCGTGACTAAGCCCCGGATAATGATGAAACTCTGTGTCAATACCAAGCTTCGCCATGCGGTTAAGCCGCTACTCCATCGTTCGCCAGTTAGCAATGCCATCATTTTCTCCTACACAGGCAAAGGTGGGCGGATCGTACTCCGTATAGTCACTATGGCCGGTGTACTGCATGATCACCGCTCCAGGCTGAGGTAGTTCAGCCCCACCGAAATCTGCCGGACCATAAGAACCGAGCCATGCCGCCATTCTTGCTCCAGCAGAGCCGCCCCACAAAGAGTAGCTGTCTGTATCTACTTCCAGTTCCTCTGCGTTTTCAAAAACAAAGCTGATTGCCCTTGCCAAATCCTCACAAGCAGTCTGTGCGCCGGGACGGTAAATCAAAGCGAAAGCATTATAACCTTGCTTCGATAATTCCTCATCTCTTCTATGGGAGTATCCACGATATAATCGCTTGTTTTTGTTTCCTGCATTGATGCGCCCCCTTCCAGTCTTGATTTGCTAGTGGCATCAGAAGCTGCACTCGTTTCCGGAGCTGTATCCAAATTCCCACTGCAACCTGCAAGGCAAATCAGCAAACAAGTAACCTCTGTCATCCATACAGCCCTTTTCAAGCATTCCACCATCCTTTCCGTTTGTTCTGGTTATAGTATAAAGAAAACGAGACCTCATAAGAAGTCTCGTTTCGTTCATCAGATATTACCCGAAGGTTTTAAGTCTTATTTAGAAGCTGCGGCTTTTGCCGCTGCCAAAAAACGCACCACAGTCTTTGACGGCTGTGGTGAATGAAGCAATCCATACGGAATGTAATGCTCCCATTCCACCGGAATCACCTTTAGCAAAGGATGCACATTGGCCCATCCTGGAATCGCCATCAGAATATCATTGCCATTCTCGCAACGGTTAAAAATATTTACATCATAAAAATCAAAATCAATAATATGAATCTGGGAATGGTTCTTCCACAGATCGTCCCGAAGCTTATCCACATAACGGCTCCACCCCCGGTGCATGAGGAAAAGATTTTCCCCATACAGATCTTCTATCTTTAATTTATCCTTTGCCGCCAATGGGTGATGCACTGACACCGCACAGCAAAGCGGTTCACGGGATAATTCCAGCCCGGCGCAGCTACGCAGATCCAGCATTGTCTCGTCAAAAATCCCACCGACCACATCTATGTTTTTGCCCAGGTTTCTTAAAATTTCTCTGGCATTTTCCGGTGTATTCTCAAAGGGAATGATCTGGAATTTAATATCTGGGCATTGCTCCTGTATCTTCGGCCATAGCTGCATCAGAAGCTGTGCCGGTGTAATCGGAGAAGTTCCGATCCGAATCACATTGCTATCTTCCTGCATCGCATTTTTAGCCCGTGTCACGGAGTCCTTGCAATACTGGATAATATACTTGGAATCTTGGTATAAGGACTTTCCGGCTTTTGTCAGATGCAGTCCCCGATGCGTTCTCTCAAACAATTTCAACCCCAAAGATTCTTCCAGGAGGTTAATCTGCTTAATCACCGCAGTAGAAGTTATGTGAGATTCTTCCGCTGCTTTATTAAAACTGCCTGCGTCTGCCACACGCAAGAATGTTTCCAGTTGAGGATTATACACGTTGCCACACCACCTTTCCTGTCATTTATTCCCTGGCAGCCTTTACTGCCGCCGAGATGAATCTTTTAACCAGCTCCGCTGGAGCCTGATTATGAAGCAATCCATAAGAAATGCTGTACTCCCATTCCACGGGTATTACCTTTAACAAAGGATGCACGTTGGCCATCCTGGAATCGCCATCAGCACATGATTGCTATTTTCACAATGATTAAAAATCTCTGTATTATAAAAATCAAAATCCTCTAGTATGATTTGGGGATGATTTTTCCAGATTTCATCACGGAGCTTATCCACCTGAATGCTCCATCCCCGCC
>CABRZL010000146.1 GCA_902475435.1 uncultured Eubacteriales bacterium
CCGGTTTCGGTACATTCACCGGTTTTGGCATTTGGACGCTTCCCACTTCATCCGATACACTTGCCGGTTGCTGCGGCACCGGCGAAGCTTCTTGCGATATCTTTACAGGTGCACCACACACACTGCAAAATCTTGCGTCATCCGGCAAAGGATTTCCGCACTTTGAACAGAACATAATCTCTACTCCTCTCGCTTGCCGGAGACAGAAGCAGCCCCAGCTTATTTTCCATCCTATTTTACCTGAAGCGACAAAAAAGCACCCCACACAATCAGGTAGTTTTCAGAAAATAATTTGAAAACATTCCGTACACTACCCTTTTGTGTGGGGACAAAGTCACTTTCTGCAAATATAATATTGAACAAGGACAAACGTCACATAATGCAGATATGGCGTAAATTCTGAAATTTGAACGTTTACTGACTTACATAGGAGGTATAGACACATGAAGAAAAGTTTATTAGGAATTTTAGCAGTACTCATGGTGTTCGCCCTGGCTCTTACGGGCTGCGGGCAGAGCGTGAAGACAGTCAGTTCAGAAAGCCAAAGTACTAACAATGACGAAAGCGTCAGCAGCGACGCCCCGAACAACGGCGAAAACGCCGACAGCGAGGCTCCAGCAGTCGAACCGGAGAAGACCCCTGAGCCTGCTATCGAGGCCGGTGACACCCACGGGGAAAACGACGAAGCCAACCGAAACCCCGAGATGCGGGATGGGTATTACATCTATCAAGTCCTTGGAGAGGAGTTCCTCTGCGAGACGAACATCTGGGATTTTATTGACGAGGAGGCGAAGACCTTTAACTTTGGCGAAATGCGGGGCAGCCTGGGGCTGGATCCATACTTATATGATGGGAAATACGTGCTGGTCACACCCTACTGCGCTATAAGTAAGCCCACCGCCGTCCCTCGGTACGATGTTTGCGCATTTACGGATGAAAGCCGCACAGAGATTGATCACAGCGCGGAGAAGATCTACAGCATCTGCTATGATCGGGACTCAACTGTTCAGGCCGAGTACACTGCCAGTGACGACGACCGCTATCTATTTACCCTGGACCTGATTATACTTTCTACCTACGCCTGTGAGCAAATCAAGCAGGATCTAACCACGCCGCCCCTGGGGGAGCATTTGCAGGAATATTATGACGAGGAAACCGCATACTATGTGCTTCCTTAAGCCAGAATTGGTGGAAGGGTTTTACACTGGAGGGACAACCAAATGAAGAAATGTTTTTTGACAATTACAGCGTTGTTCATGGCCATCGCCCTGGCTTTTACGGGCTGTGGGCAGCAAGGCGAGCAGAACGCGGGAGCAACCGGTTCTGAAAGCCAAAACGGCACTACTACCGCCGTCGATGACGGCAAGAACGAAGGCGAGGTTACGGCTGAGCCAGAGGGGCCTGACGTTGGTCAGGTGGACAATCGAAAACCCGTGCAGGATACTGACGGTAATTATATCTATACAATTACCGTTGACAATGTTCAGACCGAAGTTAAGACTTGCATAAATGTCTGGGATTATATTACAGACGATACGCCATATGCTTGGGTAGATTTGCTGAAAATGACGGAAGATCTAGGCTATTATAGTACTGGAGTAATGGACATGATTGGATATCGTTTTGATCGAGAAGATGGCGTCATAGTAGGTGTGGCAGGAACATATGACAGTGATGACTATAACTTATCCACCGGTGAAAGAAGAGTGTATGAGTTAGCCGTTCAACCTATGATTGGCGGATACCCGATTATGTTTGATGCCGGCGATGAAGAGCTGAGCTGTGCAGATCTTGTGTGGAGTAAAAATGTAATATCGCAAGAGCCATTCTTAATTGAAGGAATGGATGTATATGTTTCTTTTGATCAGATTGTAATCTATGCAGCTATGGCAGACTATTATCGTTATAACCAAGTTCCTTTGTTCAGAAACAGCGACCGAGTTGATGTTAATGTTCCCTGATATTAAAATTTAGCTAATTCAATAAAAATGGGATAATCAAAGTTCTTGAGGGTTTGCCAAACTTGTTGAGGGTCTTTCGTGAGGGTTTGACAAAAAAATAGCATAGCTGTTGAGGGTTCTTCGTGAGGGGCTGAGATGAGGGTCTTTCATGAGGGGCTAACTTGAGGGTATGAGACAGGGTCTGGCTTTCGCCAGACCCTTTAATGATAAGTAGGCAGTTATTCAGAAGGATAGAAGGAAATAAGTCCTTAAGAAAAAAGGATTGATCAGCAAAGTGATTATTCGAAACCCTCACGAAGAACCCTCAAACCAGCCCCTCATGAACGCCCCTCACGACAAACCCTCAAGTTTGCCCCTCACGAAGACAGCCCCTCAACAAGTTTGAATACCCTAAAAATGCCACACCAATAATGGCGTGGCATTTTTATTAGTTGGATAGCGTAGTTGCGCTGGTATTCAAAAAAATCGTTATCCCTACCCTTTTGTGTGGGGCGAATTTGATCTTTCATGCTATAATATTCTTATCTTATTCTAAGGAATCATCTTTGGGCAAGGAGGGGGTTAGGATGAGCGAGCGTAAAAAATCCGTTGTCCGGCTTTTTGCGGCGGCGGCGCTGTTGTTTGCAGTCTCCGCATACCGGCAGCTTAGCATGCGGTACTTGCCAGAGGATTTTCTGCGGCCATATCTTGTCTGGGCGGTCTATATGCTACTCCTCTTTGGCTGGCAATATACGATTAGTACGAAAATCACACAGAAATCGATGCGCATCCACCTGACTGCACAAAATATCGTCAGTATCCTGTATTTAACCGTTCGCTTTATTCAGGATGCCTTCCTCTACGTCAATGTTCCGTGGATGCGCTTTACCGGATACTTTATCAATATCGCGGCTGTCTTCATCCCGCTGTTCGGTCTTTACAGCGCATTCTATCTCGGCAAACCGGAGGATTACCGGATCAGTAAAAAGTGGTATCTGCTCCTGATACCGGCTTGCTTTTTAAGTGTAATGGCGCTGACCAACGATCTGCATCATTTTTTGTATTACATAGTGCCGGAGGAATCTCAGCCAAATTTGTATTTCCATCCATACATCGGCACATACATCATCCATATATGGGCACTTGGCATGATTATGTATCAGGTATATGTGATTTATCAGCGAAATGGTACGACGAAGTCTGATTCGCTTTACCGAAAGCTGATTCCCTTCTACGAGCCTATCCTACTGCTACTATTCAGTATGCAGCTACAGCCTATGTGATTCAATTTGAGCTTGTGGAATATTCGGCTGGGCTGATTTTCATTCTTGTGCTTTGCTGGGAGCTTTATATCTTAGCTGGACTGATTCCGGTAAATACGCAGTACGAGGAAGTGTTCCGGCGGTCTACAGTAGCGATGCAGATTCTTTCACCAAACGGCGAGACGATTGCAGTATCAGAAAACGCAGCGGATATTACACCGGTTATACTGGAATCCCTAAAGCAGAATCAGCATTTTTCTGTTACGGAAGATGTGATCATGCACCTGCACCAAATCCCGGGCGGATATATGGTCTGGCAAACAGATCTCTCGCAGATCAATCAGGCTTTACGAGAGCTCCAGAGACTGAATGCAGAATTGGAAGAAAAACAGGATCTACTGGCGCAGGAAATTCGTATCCAGTCCAGTGAAGCAAGCGTTCAGGCACGCAACGATATTTATGACAGCCTATCCTCGAAGGTTGCCGGGCAACTCGCTTTGATAGAAGAGGTTCTATCTAAAGAAGCCCTTTCAGAGAATGACTGGAACCGTGTCTGTCTCATTGGCACCTACATCAAACGATTCTGCAACTTGCAGCTCACTTATCAGGAGCAGCAGACGATTCCGATAAGTGATTTAGCCATCAGCTTGCAGGATATGGCGAAATGTATGAAGAATATCGGCATCCGAACAAGCCTGGATTTTTGTCCTACATCGAATTTAGAACCAGAGCTGATTCTTCTCATCATGAAAACTCTGGAAGCAATTCTGGAGGAGGCGGATTTCCGCCTAACCTCTATGGCAATCCATATCAGCGATACGGTTTGCTTTGAGATTACCGGTACAGATCACGAGTTTGTTTCCCGTTCTTTAG
>CABRZL010000147.1 GCA_902475435.1 uncultured Eubacteriales bacterium
TTACAGTAAGGGTGTTGAATCTGCTATAGACGAAGATATTATCATAGATTTATTGGACTACATAGAATATGCACCAATCTACCAGTCATTACTCGATACGGACCCGGCATTGCTAAATCGGTGTGCACCAAGCGGAAAACTCGGATCATTTTATTCCATTTTGACCGACTATAGCTGGGTGCAAAACAGTACCGGCATTCGCGCAGATTGGTTGGATGAATTGGGATTGGAAATTCCAACCACATTCGACGAATGCCACGATGTACTGATGGCATTTAAAGACGCCTATGATCCTGAATATTGCTTGAATATCGGGAGCAATCTGGGATACGGATGGTTTCAGAGCGGTTCTGGCATTGCAGTGAACCCATCCGCAGGAACTATGTTTTATTTGGATGGAGATACCGTCAGCGACAGTTTTACTTCAGAACAATTTGAAACCTACCTTGCCATGCTCCATGATTGGTATATGGATGGTTTAATTTCTCCCGATTTTGTAACTTTTGGAGATCTGGAGTTCTTTGAAGCAGATTTTTCGGCAAGAGTTGCCGGAGGCGATGTCGCGCTGTTTAATGCCCCAGCCGGGTTGATTCCTGAATTCCGCAGCATGAGTAACGATGAAGATTTTTCTGTTGCCCCTGTACCGGTACTACGCTACACAACGGATCAGGATTTGTGCAATATTACGCCGTCTTCGCTGATATATAGCGCCAATGGCGCAATCTCGACAAACTGCAGCAATATTCCTCTCGCCATGGCCTATTTGGATTATTGGTATACCGAAGACGGTTCTAATGTATCCACCTTTGGCGTTGAAGGCGTAAGCTGGGAATATGATGCAGACGGCAATGTGCAATACACGGAGCTTCTTACAGACAATCCCAACTATGAGCTGCGTGCCATGAAGGATATGTACAGCATTACTATGAACCGGATTTTTGATATCAATGATGACTTCCGACTGACTTGGGACACCGAAGCGTGTGAAATGATGCAGTTTTGGGCAGAAGATCAGCTAGTACTGAGCCAGGGGGACGGCAACACTTACTTCCCCGAAAATGAACTAACCCTGGAGCAGGCCCAGATGGAGCGTGTTGCAGAGTTAAAGTCGGATATCATGACCTATGTTTCTACGGAAATCCCAGAATTCATTATGGGGGTTCAGGATATGTCAGAGTTTGAACTGTTCTGTGAAACGCTTCAGGAAATGGGTATAGAAGAACTGGTTTCCATTTATCAGGTTGCATATGATCAGTATATTGCGTAATGGAGGGTAGCAGTTGAAAGTTTATCAGGATAAGAGCCGTTCTTTTCTGGAGCGTGCTACAGATTTGGTATCCAGAATGACACTGGATGAAAAAATTATTCAAACGTTTTATACAGCGCCGGCCATTGAACGTCTGGGTATTCGAGCGTGGCAGTGGTCTAACGAATGCGCCCATGGTATATTGCCAATTTATGATGACTTTAATGCCACAAGCTTTCCCTCAGCCTTGGCCATGGGCTGTACCTGGAATCCAGAACTATTAGAACAGGTGGGCAATGCAGTCAGCGATGAGGCCCGAGGCATTTTTTCCACGGGTAAATTCGGTCTATGCTGTTACAGCCCGAACATCAACATCGGGCGGGATGCTCGCTGGGGACGAAACGATGACCAATATGGGGAAGATCCCGTGCTGTCTGGCAAATGTGCAGCCGCGTACATCCGGGGCTTGCAGGGTTATAATGGAAAATACTATAAAATTATTGCAACTCCAAAACATTTTGCATGCAACAACACAGAATTTCACCGAGCCTCCCAAAACTCCATGATTGAGGAGGCTACTCTGCGGGAATATTATCTAAAAGTATTTGAAATTGCAGTGAAAGAAGGCGGCGCAAAATCCATTATGAGCGCCTATAACCGGATTAATGGCGTTCCGGCAGCAACCAATCGCTGGCTGCTCAATGACGTTTTGCGTGAGGAATGGGGATTCCGGGGATTTGTCGTAACTGATTTGGATGGCATGACACATCCCGGCGAAGGATATTACTACAACAATCTTCTGGAATCTGTAGCAGCAGGTCTGCATGCAGGAAATGACGAGTGTAACGGAGATACCAATAACCGGGCACTGAAAGCAGCGATTGAGCAGGGTTATGCCGATGAAAATGAACTGGACAGGGCATTAATTCGGATGTTTGCTTGTCGGTTTGCGTTAGGCGACTTTGACGAAGGGGACTGTCCCTATGAAGCAATTTCCCCGGACTGTGTATGCTCCGAGTCGCACGCTGCCCTTGCACAGCAAACAGCAGAGGAATCCATCGTTCTACTGAAAAACGAAGGAAACATTCTGCCGATTGACACCAAAAAATACAAAAAGATATTGGTAGTTGGTCCCACAGCGGTATATCGTCAGCTGGGTGGCTACAGCATTGGTTCAACCATCGCAAAACACGGTAATACATTGGTTTATGATCCGCCGCTGTATGGCATTCAAAAGCTCGGAACGCAATTTCATACAGAAATCGCCTATGCCAAGGGCTGGAATATTGATTTGAATGCAGGAGAACCGCCGATGATCATGATGCCAAACGGCACCGGCGACATGCCGTTTTTCCCAAAGAAAAAGAAACTCGAGCCTGAATTTTTGGAAAATGGCGATGTCAATTATCATGATAATATCGCCGACGAGCCGGTGCTTGGAATCCTGGACCGGGAAGATACTCCTCAGGCCAAACAATTCAGCCGTGTAATTACTACCCTGCACCAGATAGAAGATCCGGAGCCGGGTACGGATGCAGAATTGATGGCCCATGCCGTTGCTGCGGCAAGAGATGCAGATTTGGTCATTTTTGTCGCGGGAACAGATGCCAGTGTAACTGGCGAAGATGAGGATCGGGAAACCCTGCATCTTCCGTACCAACAAGGTAAACGACTCCGTAAAATCGTCGCAGCAAACCCCAATACGATTCTTGTTGGCGCTACTTGCGGTCCCTTTACTGATGATGTGTTTGATCTAGTTCCAGCGGTAGTATCTGCCATTTATGGCGGTGAAGCACAGGGAACAGCATTGGCCAATGTGTTGTTTGGCGTTACCTGTCCGTCGGGAAAAACGAATCAAACATGGTATCGAAACGAAAACCAGCTCCCGCACATCAGCAGCTACGGCATCAAGCCAATCGACACTACCACAGAGCTAGGGCGTACCTACATGTATTTCAAGGGGGATGTGCGCTATCCTTTTGGGTACGGCCTCAGCTATACCAAATTTGAGACGGAAAACTATCATATGGATCAGAGCGTGTATGATGCCAACGACCATTTGAAAGCATCCGTATGCATCACCAATACCGGATCTGTAACTGGTGCAGAAGTGCTGCAACTGTATATTCGAAAACGAGGAAAATCAGAAATCAAGCCAAAGAAACAGCTCAAAGCATGGAAAAAGATTTTTTTGCAACCTGGTGAAACAAGTACCGTTGTATTTGACATCCCCGTTTCTGAACTTGCTTTCTGGAATAATTACCAGAGAAAATATATGGTTGAAGCTGGCCGGTATGATGTAATGATATCCACTTCTTCCCAGGATGCAGATATCTGTGGACGCAGCATTATAACTGTGAATGGCACATGGGATGTAAAGCCCACCGTTCTGACATTGGAAAGCAGTCGGTATATTATGTCTGCAAAGGAAACAGCCAAATTGTCTGCCACAGCGGTACGCGAGGACACATCCCGAATTTCGGATGTACTAATGCACTGCGTATTCAAGTCTTCTGATGAAAAAATTGCAGATGTGAATTCTAACGGCTTAATCACCGCAAAGAGCGCCGGCACTGTGATGATCACAGCAACTTTAGAAATAGAGGGAATCACACTGCGCGACCACATCGCTATTACTGTCAAAGATACAGAATTGTCTTGTATCTAACAGTTGACACTCCCCACAGCTAAAGCATAGGAGTGTCAAATCACCATCGCCAAAATACACAAAGGAAACGTCGTTTTTTTGAGTAACCCATACAGTTCGGATGGAGCCGGCAAATGCCGGCTCCTTTTTTCATCCCTC
>CABRZL010000148.1 GCA_902475435.1 uncultured Eubacteriales bacterium
ACTTCTCCTGCCGGTCATATCCCTTTTGGACGGTCATTTACTTGCCAAGGTACTACATGGAACGAAATTACCATGTGCAATTATCATAGCGACTTCTCCTTGACGAAACAATACTTTTACGATACTATGAGTGTAACTGATATAACAGAATTATAAAATTACCATAAGCAAAGGTAGGAAAATAGAATGGAAATGGAATTTGTGCGGCATGAGCCGTGTTATGACCGGATTTTGTTCGTCCTGACGCTGGACAGGAAGAAAATGAAAGAGCGGATTTTAATTGGGGAAGAATTACAGGTGCGCTTTCGATTACAGGGGGATATGGATGCGGATGTGCTGTGCGATACAACACGCCCGCTTGGAACGTTCCTTGCAGAGTTTGAACATGACCCTGACGGGGAATGGAACCGCTTTGGCCTGGCTCCGCTGAGGGATGCCCTGCACTCAAACCGCTGGAAGCAGCCAGCCTTAGAGCAGGCCGCAGGGGAATTTCTGAAAACAAAGTTTGATACCGGCGATCCGCTGCGGATGTATGCTGCGTTCCGTATCTGGAATGGCTATCTGCTGGCAAGGGAACCGGCGAAACGTGCGGAAGCCTGTGACCGCTTCATGGATAAAATTAGTCACTTTACCATGACCTTTCAGCAGAGAAGCCCGCTTCAATTTGACAGCGATACCGGTAGGCCGCAGCCGTTCCATATTTCCAGCCGGATATTCGGCTCCGTACCGGCAGCGGAAACACGGCTTGACCTTTGGTATCCGGACAACCGGCGTACGACAGAATGTGTCGCGGCCTATACCACGTTCTATCCGCTGATAACCTACTATCTGAACCGGCTGAATGATTGGGGGTTGTGCTTCCGAAAATGCAAAGTCTGTGGACATATCTTCCTCGCAAAAAGCCAGCGGTACGAACTGTGCAACGACAAATGCAGAAAGAAGCAGGCACTTCAAAACAAGAGGGAGTTTGACGAGAGGGCAAGAGAAAACAACTACGATTTGCTCTACAAAAACGAGTGCCAGAACTGGCGCAACAAGATCAACAAGGCAAAAAGGACAGCGGGCTTCCCGGCTGACCGGCTGGAAGAAATGCTGACCGCTTTTGAAGCGTTCAAGAAAGAAGCGTTGCAGAGAAAACGGGCTGTAAAAGAAAGAACAGCCAGCCCGAAAGAATTTACGGACTGGTTGTATCAGCAGAGTAGTATTATTGTAGAATTGGCCGAGAAATCCTCTTGAAATCCCTTGCTTTATTTCGCTCAAACGAATATAATTATATCAGTTTTCAAAATCCAAAATACAGGTTCGAGGTGCCGCAAGTGAATGGGTATATAACAGTTCAGGAAGCTGCTGAAAAATGGGGCGTAACGCCGCGTCAAGTTCAAATTCTTTGTAAAGAGAACAGAATTGTTGGCGCTATGCGTATGAGCCGCATTTGGATTATTCCTGAGAATGCTCAAAAACCGACCAATACCAAACGAACTTCAAATAAGACGGGAGGAAAAAAGTTTGCTGCAACGCACTCTGTATAAAAAACAAAATATCGACTTGTCCTCCGCGCCTTGGACAATGCATGAATTCTTTGCCGGAAGCGGTTTAGTCGCCTACGGCTTAAAAGGTATGTTTGCACCAATTTGGGCTAACGATATTAGCGAACAGAAAGCGGCTGTATATGAAGCTAATTTTGGTTGCGAACATTTTGAACTTGGCGACATAAAAGATGTGAATGGTAGGGATTTGCCTTTTGCTCATTTATCTTGGGCCAGTTTTCCATGCCAGGATTTGTCTTTGGCTGGTTCTTTAGGCGGTATTCACGCATCCAGAAGCGGATTGGTGTGGGAATGGCTACGTGTGTTGGATGAGATGGAAGAAAAGCCACGAATATTGACTTTAGAGAATGTAACCGGCTTGCTTTCCACAAATGGCGGCGATAATTATCGGGTTCTCCATATGGCACTTGTGGAGCGTGGTTACGACTGTGGAGCTATCGTTTTAAACGCTTCCCATTTTGTTCCGCAGTCAAGACCGAGGGTTTTTGTTATTGCTGTGCAACATGGATATGCAATCCCGGCGTATCTGACCGGAGATGCCCCTTGCTGGCTGCATAATAAAGCTGCCTCTGATTTGGGTCGGTCTTTACCCGGATGGATTTGGTGGCAAGCGGAGAAACCTCCGCGCCGCCACAGCACATTAAAAGATATTATTGAAGAAGAAACAAAATTTGATAAAGATACTGTCCTGCCGCTTGTTCCAGAACGGCACCAGATCAAGCTAAATGAGCATGACACGGTTTATGCTACGGGCTATCGCCGAACACGTCATGGAGAGCAGCAGCTAGAATTGCGCTTCGATGGTATTGCCGGTTGTTTACGAACGCCAGAAGGCGGAAGTAGCAAACAGTATTTAGTTGTGAAAAAAAATGATGAGATTCATGCTCGCCTATTGACTGTTCGTGAAGCCGCTCGATTGATGGGAGCGCCGGATAGTTTTATTCTCCCCGGTAGCTACAACGATGGTTATAAAGCGATGGGAGATGCTGTCGCAATGCCGGTAGCTCAATTCATAGGAGAAAATTTCCTAACAAAACTTGCGGAGGCCGTATACGATGATTAGTACAGAAGAAAGATTAAAAGCATTTCAAGAGGAAAATAATATCTATACGAAAGGGCCGCTGTCGCTAGTAGTTCAATTTACTCGACTTGTTCAGAACAAGGATTTTCCCTTAAATCCAGACGATTTTCAAACAAGCAGTAAAGGACAGGTTGCTGGACTTGGCGGCGGTAATCTCAAAAAAATATTAAAAGAGCATGGCATTACACAACAATTATCCGCAGAAGGCGGGCGCACCAGTCGCGGAAGTATGGGGTTAATGATAAAGTACGTTGATTTTCTCAACGCATGGAACGAAGAAGAAACTGTTGATTTTTCAATCGTGGAAGAATTTTGGGCGGAACAAGTTAGAGAATATTTCAGAAATCAGCCGTTTGTTTTGACCGCCGATACTTCCAAAACTATTGGAGCAAACTTAGACGAACTATTTGAACAGGCTAAGAAACGTCAGAAACAAAATCCGGGAACGCAGTATTTGGGAACGGTTTTGCAGCACTTAGTAGCCGCGAAATTATGTCTTATTATGCCTGAAAATGCATTTGAGATTCATGGCGCTTCTGTTGCGGACGCGCCAACTGAACGAAGCGGCGATTTTGTTATAAACAACACGATTATCCATTGTACAACAATGCCCGGCGCTTTGCTGATTGAAAAATGCAAGGCGAACTTGCGCGGCGGATGCCATCCTGTCATCATTACAATTTTTGAGCGTGTACATACAGCATTAAATCTTGCGGAAGATGCGGGCCTTGCCGGGCGCGTTGAGGTTTGGGATATTCAGCAATTCCTTTCGTCCAATGTATATGAACATAGCCTTTTTGATGAAAGCAAGAGAAATTCTACGCTTTCAGATATTATTGGTCGTTATAACGAAATTGTTCTTGAGGCTGAAACTGATCCGAGCCTTCGCATTGAGTTTGAGGCGAGATGATTTATCATGGCGGATATTTTTAATAATGAAAAACGCTCTGAAATCATGCGAAAAGTTAAATCAAAAAAGAACAAATCAACAGAACTGCGATTGATAGACATATTTAAACAGAATGGTATTACTGGATGGAAGCGCAATTATCCGGTCAAAGGACATCCCGATTTTGTGTTTCTAAAAGAAAAAGTTGCAGTATTCGTAGACGGTTGCTTTTGGCATGGTCATGATTGCCGAAATACACGCCCGGCAAAGATGTGACTGCCATGTTTGAGGCACGCGGATGGAAAGTTCTGCGTATTTGGGAATGCGAATTAAAAAAGAGAAACGAAACTATATTAGTCGAAAAAATTCAGTCAATATTGAGTCGTTCTTCTGAAAGGACACAACGATGACAATTAAAGCTGTTGATTTATTTTGCGGCGTAGGCGGGCTTACCTATGGTTTGCAAAAAGCGGGAATTCCAGTTGTAGCAGGAATTGA
>CABRZL010000149.1 GCA_902475435.1 uncultured Eubacteriales bacterium
CAAGGAAAAACAATCGGCCAAAATATCTGCGGTACCATCAGCCCCTTTGACCATATCACGTGTACGCATCCTGGTCGAAAGCAAAGATTGATGGGCATCTCGCATTGTCGTATCTGTAATCAATAACTTTTTCTGCTCCATAACCCATTTGCTCAGTGCTTCCGGGCCTTTTTCATCCAGTAATTGCTTAAGTCCATGTTTGGGCGCTCCAGAGCCCTTCGGAAATCTGGGCGTATCATATTGTTTTCTTTCAGCATCTGGATTGGCAACCTGAATATTGGCAATATATTTTAAGACGCGAGTCGCACGATCTTTAGAATCAGCAATATTGAAGAGTTCCGGTGTTTCATCTATAAACTTCGTGTGACACTTTCCCTCTTGAAATGTCGGATGGCTCAAAATATTTGATACAAACGGAATATTTGTCTTAACACCACGAACCCGAACCTCTGCAATTGCCCGCATGGCCTTACGACAAGCACCCTTAAATGTGTTATCAATACAAGTAACTTTTACTAAGAGCGAATCATAATAAGGAGAAATTACGGTACCTGTTGTTGCGTTACCGCCATCTAACCGTACTCCGAAACCGCCACCTGTACGATACGCTGTTATCTTGCCATTATCGGGAGCAAAATTATTGGTAGGATCTTCCGTAGTAACACGGCATTGAATGGCATAGCCCCGAACCTGCACATCCTCTTGACAAGTCAGACCAATTTCAGGCGTGGAAAGCGGATAGCCTTCCGCGATCAAAATTTGGGCTCTTACCAAATCAATTCCGGTCACCATTTCAGTTACAGTATGTTCAACCTGAATACGCGGATTCATCTCAATGAAATAATATGCTCCGGAACGATCAACCAAAAATTCCAAGGTTCCCGCATTGATATACCCTACGGACTTCGCAATTTTTACAGCATCATTTCGAATATTCTCACGGATTTTTTCATCCACAGAAAAAGCCGGTGCAAATTCAACGACTTTCTGATATCGACGCTGCAAAGAGCAGTCACGTTCTCCAACATGATAGCAGTTTCCGTATTCATCCGCCAGGATCTGTACCTCTATATGTTTTGGTTCTACTAAAAACTTTTCAATAAAGATATCGTCATTTCCGAATGCTTTTTTTGCCTCACTGCGAACCAGCTCAAATGCGGGCTTAACTTCCTCCGGTGTGTCGCACCGACGCATGCCTCGGCCACCACCCCCAGCTGCCGCTTTCAAAATAATCGGGAAGCCAAAGGAAATCGCCTTTTCCAATGCATCGTCCCCATTTTTTAACGGTTCTGTACACCCGGGGATAATTGGAACTCCCGCTTTAATTGCAATTTGCTTTGCGCTAAGTTTATCTCCCATCAATGCAAGGATATCACTCGGAGGACCAATGAATTTGATTCCAGCCTCTTCACATGCTCGCGCAAAATCTGCATTTTCCGAAAGAAAGCCATATCCTGGATGTATTGCATCCACACCACGGCGTTTTGCTAAATCAATGATCGCAGGAATATCGAGGTATGCTCCAACTGGGCTTTTATTTTCTCCAATCAAGTATGCCTCATCTGCATGTGTCCGGAACTGACCGTTGATATCCTCGTTAGAATACATTGCCACCGTATGCAAGCCCAGATCATAGCATGCTCGGAAAATCCGAATCGCAATCTCTCCTCGGTTTGCAGCCAACACCTTGTTAAAGGATTTCTGTGTCACAAAATCACCTCAAATATCTTGTTGTGCATGGAAACATACTCTGTCTCCAGCCATAGTAAATCGTAGCATGAAATATTATATCGCATTTACTGCTTGATGTAAAGCACAGAAATCACAAAATTCATTACCTATATGCAAGTTTTCACTTTTCATGTTGCATATACAAGTACGGAAATAACTGATTTCAACGCAAAAAACAACCTGTCGCCAATTTCTACGACAGGTTGTTTGGAACATTTGAAATATTATTTAGAAAATTGTTCAGTTTTTTGTCTTATCCTCTGCGTTTTTCAGTGCCGTACGTGCCTCTTCGATTTTCTGCATAGCCGCATCCATATCTGCTTTCGCTTTCTCCTGAAGTGCTGCAACACCCGCGTTTAACGTCTCCAATGTTGTGGTAACAGTCTGCTGGACATCATCCATGATTCGGTCAGCATACTGGACAGCGCCAGAAATCAGCATAGCATATTGCTGCTGTGCTGCATCTAGTATCTCCCGCTCACGCTTCTTTGCAAACTCTACAATCGTAGTTTCCTCAATAAGTTTTGCTGCGCGTTCTTCCGCATCCCGTAAGACCTTATCTGCTTCTTTCCGTGTTTCGGCAGCATCTTTTTTTGCATTGTTCCTGAGAACATTGCAATTGTCTATAATCGTCTTAGCTTCGTTAATCTCTGCCGGAAGTTGCTTCTGTAATGCGTCTACCAAGTAAAGCAACTGTTCCCGATCTACCATACATTTATCCTGACCAAATAGGGAGCCGCGGGCGTCGCCAACCAAAGCGACAAGGCTGCTGAGCAACTGTTCTATGGTTTTATTATCCATATGACTATCTCCTTGCATTTAATCTGGCTTTGAATTCGTCGATGACTTCCATAGGGAGGAAATCACTCAGCTCCACATCATAATATCCCAGTTCCTTTACCGCACTAGAGCTGAGGTACATAAACTTTTCCTCTGCAGAGAGAAACATAGTATCTAAATTGGGATTAAGCTTTTTGTTGACTAGACTCATGGTAAACTCCGATTCAAAATCGGAAACTGCCCGAAGTCCTTTCACGACCACACAAGCCCCTTTACGCTGTGCATACTGTGCTAAAAGTTCGTCGGAGGCCTCCACTTCAACATTGTCCATATTTTTGGTCACTTGTTGAATCAGCGCAACGCGCTCTTCAGCTGTAAACATTGGTTCCTTTTTACGATTATAACCAACACACACAATCAACCGATCAAAAATATTAGCCGCACGTTTAATAATATTCAGATGCCCCAAAGTAATTGGATCAAAGCTACCGGGGTAAATGGCTATTTTCATGGTAATCACCTGGTATATAGATTCACAGCGGTTTTGCCATAGTAATAGTCTTTCGAACAGATCAAATCGCCAACTTTAGCCGGTAAGACTTTTTCCCGTGACCGCTCACAAACTATTATACCACCTTCCGTCAAAATGTCAATTTCCGATATTTTTCGCAGGGCATTTTCTATAAAATTTTCTGCATAGGGAGGATCCAGAAAAATAATATCAAAGCGTTCGCGTGTTTCGTCTAGAAAATGGAAATAGTCTGATCTATACACCTTAGCCTGCCGATCAACTTTTGTTCTTTTTAAATTTTCTTTCACAACTGCCACAGCGGCCTCACTGTAATCCACGCAAACAGCATACGACGCACCACGACTAAGCGCTTCAATCGCCAACTGACCGCTTCCAGCAAACAAGTCCAGCACACGTCTTCCCTCTATGTCAAATTGGATAATGTTAAAAATGGCTTCTTTGACCCTGTCTGAAGTAGGTCTGGTAGCCATACCATCTAGTGTTCGAAGCTTTGTTCCTCGCGCCTTTCCAGTAATTACTCGCATGGCTCCTCCTTCTCTGCGGCATGCTGAGGACGACTATGATAGTATTCGTAAACCGATGCCGCAATATTCCTTGGAACTACATTTTGCAGTTCTTCCTGTGTCGCAGATGAAATTGCATGAATTGTCTTAAAAGCTTTTAAAAGCTGCTGCTTCCGCTTTTCTCCAACACCTGGGATTTGGTCTAAAGAAGACTTTTTCATTGTTTTAGAACGAAGCTGACGTTGATAGGTAATCGCAAATCGATGCGTTTCTTCCTGAATCCGTCCAATCAACGAAAATACAGCTGGATTTCCTTGAATGCCAATTTCCTCTCCATCTGGCGTAACCAAAGCCCGTGTTCGATGTCGATTGTCTTTCACCATACCAAATACGGGAATCGAAAGTCCCATAGCTGTAATTTG
>CABRZL010000150.1 GCA_902475435.1 uncultured Eubacteriales bacterium
AACGTCTGTCCATGGCTCTGTCAACATCTTCAGGTCATCCTGTTTTCTGTCGTAAATAAACAGCGCCTTTCTTCTGCCCTCAATAAAACCGAACCCATTGAACCAGAAAGGTGTTTCTTCAATGACCTCGTAGTCAGAATTGTCCGTTTTTTCCCGATTATCCTGAATCCCCTGAATCAGGAATCTACCATCCTCCAACTGCTCCATCGACCAGACTTCCTGTTTCAAACGGAATGCCTCTATGGCCTCACCGCCCATAGGATCGATTTCATAGTAGCAGGTGGTTTTTTCCTTGTTCGGCTTGTCAGGTTTGCTCTGGAACAAAATTTTGTTATCAGCCGTCCAAGTATAATTTTTAACATCTCCCCGGTTGGTGAGTTGCCGTACTCTCTCGCTTGCCACCTCATAGAGCCACAAATCAGAAGTATAGTCGTTCTCTTCCCTGCGGGCCTGAGACACCACAAACGCCGCCATAGTCCCATCTTTAGAGAATCTGGGATTGCTTACAAACCGAAATGTCAGAAACGTCTCAATTTCAATTTTCTTTTTCATGATAACCACCTTATCTTATCACAGTTCCATGGCGAAGAATATGTAGCGGTTTCTGATACATTACAGTGATATCCTGAACAGGATCACCATCCACAACAATCAGATCCGCCTTTTTCCCAACCTTCACCGTACCAATTTCGTTGTCAAGATTCATGAGAATCGCACTGTTAATCGTCGCCTGTTTCAAAAGATCGATATTGCTGACGCCCATAACCTCCTTGCGTTGCTGCCACTCCAAGAAGGGTGCCTGACTCTGGCTGTCCAGCGAAAGGTCTGTACCCCAGCCCATCAAAATATCATAATTCTCATAGGCATTTCGGAGGCATTTCCCCCGTTGCTCGTTGATTATCGCATAGCGCGCGATCTCCGCTTCCCCATAGCCGTCAATGCGATTCATTTCCTGACAGCTACAGCAGAGCGTAGGCACAATACCAATGTCTTTTCGGCCATCTAGTTTCTTGCAGGACTCATCGGTGATAAAGCTGGCGTGTTCAATCGTATGGACGCCGCAGTCTATCATCACGCCAATTGCTTCTGCACCATGGCAGTGGCAGGCGCAATAGCTGCCTTTCCGCTTTGCAATAGTGACTGCTTCTCGAACTTCATCTGCCTCCAGAATACGACGGCCTGGCAGGCTGTCCTCTACCATCATAGAGCCTGTACCGTACAGCTTAATAAGATCAACGCCTTTTTCAAACTGCTCCCGTACAATTCGGCGCATATCATAGGGATCCTCCACATAGCAATTCATAAAATCATACGCTTCAAAGCCTGCGGTATGGGGTGAGATAGTTACACCGCTTGTTTGAATCGTCGGTCCAACAAAGTCTCCGTCATTGATGGCATTTCTAGCCGCAATCGCGGGATACCCCCACGTATCTCCCACATCCCGAACCGTGGTAAATCCCAAATCCAGCAGGAATTGCGCAAATCGAAGGCAGTCAAACGCGCGCTGTGCTGGGACAGAGATGCGATCTTTTCCATTCCAAGGGTTGCGTTTCCCCATAAACAAATGGACATGCATATCTATAAGTCCCGGCAGGAGCGTCTTTCCCTTAAGATCAAATTCTTCATGCTGGCCATCCAATTGACTGTCAGGCGGGAGAATTTGAGATATCGTATCATCCTCCAGCACTACGTCTGCCAGAGTCAAAGTAGTCCCCTCGGTCAGTTCCGGCACCAGCTTTGCATTTTTCAGTACAATCATAACATGCCTCCAATTCTTACCGAACCAACACGCCATTTTTCATAACGTGTGCTGGCTTTTGATACATCACGGTAATATCCTCATCGGGTTTTCCATCAACCACAATTAGATCTGCCTGTTTTCCGATCTGAACACTTCCGATTTTATCTTCCAGTCGCATCAATATAGCGCCATTGATGGTCGCCTGCTTTAAAAGATCCAGATTTTTCATATTCAGTTCTTCCTTGCGTATCTTCCACTCAATAAACGGACGTTTTTTCTGGGACGGCATAGAGAAATCCGTACCCCAGCCCATAAGAATGTCGTGGTTTTCATACGCGTTTTTTATGCAGGCATTTCTACGAATGTTTGCCTGATCCAAAAACTCCAGATTGGGATGTCCTTCCAGTTCGTTCATCTCCCGACTGGAGCAAGCGAGAGTGGGCACAATCCCCACATCCTTCCGGCCATCCAACTTTTTGCAGGATTCTTCTGTGATAAAGCTGGCATGCTCAATGGTATGAACGCCACAATCAATCATTACGTCGATTCCTTCTGCTCCATGGCAATGACTCGCTACATAGCTTCCCTTGCGTTCTGCTATTTGTACTGCCTCTCGTATTTCATCGATCTCCAAAAGCCGCGAATCCGGCAGACTGTCAATGGCAAGCATAGACCCTGTTCCATAGAGCTTGATAAAATCCGCTCCATGGGCAAACTGATTACGTACCTCTCTACGCATTTCAAACGGATTGGAAATATAGTCCATGGCATGATCACAGCCTTCAAATCCTGCAGCCCGTCCAGAAATAATCACACCGCTGCCATAGATCGTCGGTCCAACGAACTGTCCCTCATTAATGGCATCACGCACTGCAAAAGACGGAAAATGTTCTTCATCCCCCACATCCCGGATGGTAGTGAACCCCAGATCCAGCAAGAATTGCGCAAACAGGAGACAGTCCAAAGCCCGTCTCGGCTGTACTGCAATACGTTCCGCTGTATTTCCCCAGGCATCCTCCCGGTAGGAAAACAGATGCACATGCATATCAATTAGCCCTGGCAACAATGTCTTCCCATGAATATCCAATTCCTGGTCTCCACAAGATCCGGTACCAGCCGGCACAATATCTACAATATTTCCATCTGCCACCAGTACATCTGCCATGGTCAACCCAATTTCGCCTGACAATTCCGGAATTAGTCTGCAATTTCGAAAAGTAAACGTCATTTTTCTCCCTCCTCATGACTTTGTTTTTGCTTTAGATAGTACAGGATCAGATCTACTGCCCCATCCTCTCCAACTTTTCCGGTATTGATTGTCAGATCATAGTTCAACACATCTGTCCAATTATTTCCACCGGTATAATATTTATAGTAGTCTGCACGATACCGATCCGTTTTGGAAATCATATCATGCGCCTGCGCCTCTGTAACCCCAGGCATTTTTTCCATCACACGTTTTACACAATAGGAGCGTGGTGCCTCAATATAAACTGAAATCACATACGCTCGATCCCGCAATACATAATCAGCACATTTTCCAACAATGATACAACTCTCAGTATCTGCCAGTGCCCGAATGATATGACTTTGAATATCAAACATTTTTGGATCAGAGGTAAATCGCGATAACACCGGAAGCGGATTCCTGGATATGGACATTTTCATAAGCTTGTTCACAAAATAGCTTCCATTCAGCTTTTCATCTTGAAAATATTCTTCCCCCAGACCGCTATACTGCGATGCCATGGATAAAATGCGATTTTCATAGCATTCAATTCCCAGCTTTTCCGCCAGACGCATGGCAATCTGCTTTCCGCCAGAGCCAAACCCTCTTGCAATGGTGATAATATACTTTTTCATAGCATTCTCCTGTTCTCCAAAAGTCTCGCTTTCACCCCTCAATACAACGGCAAACTTTTGGCCCTAATTATTTACCAGATAACATGCAACCTTATGTCCGTTCCCATCGTCTTTTAATTCCGGCTCTGCTTCCATACATTTTTCTGTGGCATAGGGACATCTGGTATGGAAATGACAGCCTCTGGGCGGATTCACCGGACTGGGTATATCGCCTTGTAGCACAATACGTTCCCGCTTCACATTGATCTCCGGAATTGGTATAGCACTCATTAACGC